>NZ_VPBR01000019.1:0-39358 GCF_013418645.1 Acinetobacter sp. YH12132 | reverse complement strand
CTGGTGCGATCCAGCTGAAAGAAGGCGTTGAAATGGTTATGCCAGGCGACAACGTTGAAATGTCAGTAGAATTAATCCACCCAATCGCAATGGACGCTGGTTTACGCTTCGCGATCCGTGAAGGTGGTCGTACTGTAGGTGCTGGTGTAGTTTCTAAAGTAACTGCATAATCACTTCTATAGTGTGAAAAAAGCGTCCCTTTGGGACGCTTTTTTTATCTCTGCAGATTAAATTGTCAGACAATTTAACTGCAAGCTGTCCTAAACTGATATTCGCCTGACCTTAACTGCACTTATCTCCATATCAGAACCACGTAAGATAAGGCTGAAGAAAATAAATAAAAGTTTCAGGTGAGACGCTTCACTTGAAAGGAGTTGAGGTCATGAATGCTAAAGTAAATATTACCAACCGCGCAGGTGCCAGTTTCCCGGTACGTCGTATGGCGTTTGAGTTTGATCAGGTTCCAGAATACTGGATGCAAGGTTCGGCTGGCCTGACGCATTTTATGACCGCTTTATCCGCCCTGTTTCCAGCCGGTGAAAAATTCTTTATTGATAGTGTACGTGCAGTGCGTTACCACCCGGCAATTAAAGATAATCAGGAGCTGCAAAAAGAAATTTCAGCCTTTATTGGCCAGGAAGCCATGCATACCCAGGAGCATGTTGGCTTTAATGCCTCGGCACAAAAATATGGCCATGATGTAGAACGTTTAGATCGTTATACCGATAAAGTGATTCAAGGTGCGCGTAAGGTATTTGCCGGTGTCGGTAAACCCTTTGGCATTACCCAAGAAATGGTTGATTTGACTGCAACCACCGCACTGGAACATTTTACCGCGACCATTGCCACCCAGTTGCTGCGTAATTCGCATATTCAGGAACTGATGAGCGATGACACCATGAAAACCATGTGGCTGTGGCATGCGATTGAAGAAAACGAGCATAAAGCGGTAGCTTATGATGTGTTTGAGGGTGTATTCGGCCAAGGCACCAAAGCCTATTTACTGCGCACCAGCTCACTGGTTGCCGCCATGCTGACCTTATTTGTGGTGCAAAACTATTTCCTGTTCCGTCTGTTAAAAGAAGACAAACAGCTAAATCTGGAGGCGTTCAAGGCCATTTATACCTATGCTTATAGTCCCTCTAAGGGCATTATTACCGGTATGGGCCGTGAGATGCTGGCATATTTCCGCCCGGGCTTTCATCCGAACGATTTAGATACCGTCAGTCTGCTGGACACATGGAAAGCCAAATTAGGCTTCTAACGGTGTTGACTCTTGGGGCAATGAAAATTGCCCTTTTTTTTGCTCGATTTTTTATCCAGAGCTCTTATAATGCGAACTTTGTTTTGACCGATGATGAACGAAGATGATTCGTTTAATGCAACACGCTGATATCCATAGTGTATTTAACATTGAGCAACAGGTACAAAGCCATCCCTGGAGCTTGAAACAGTTTGCTGAAGCGGTAGACAGCTATCAATGTACCGTAATCGAGCAGCAAGGACAGCTGGTCGGGTTCTGTATTTTGCAACCGGTGCTGGATGAAGCTAACCTGTTGCTGATGGCGGTTGCGCCTGACCAGCAAGGGAAGGGGTTGGGTTATCAGCTGCTGGAGCATTCGATTGAGCAGTTGCCGAATCAGCCGGTACAGATTTTTCTGGAAGTGCGTGAAAGCAATACCGCGGCCATCCGTCTATATGAAAAAGCTGGCTTTCATCAGATTGATGTACGCAAAAATTATTATCCAAATCCGGATGGCACACGTGAACATGCGGTTATTATGGTTAAAGCCTGTAGTGATGATTTTGCCGCGCTCTTTTCATCACCTTAATTTTTAAAATTATTGGGTTTTATTTGATAATCGAATTATTCCAACCACTGGGCAGGGTGGTCATGAGAGAGTTTCCCAATTGCCGGATTTCTTCGCTGCTTAAGCTGCGGTTAAGCCGGCGCCATTGGCCATCAATCAGCAATTCCAGCGGTACATACTGCGATTTATAATTCATTTTATTGGAATGCGGCACCCAATAGCCTAAGTAAACATAAGGCAGTCCGAGTTTCTGGGTGTGTTCAATCTGCTTTAAGATCGCAAATACGCCCAAGGAGCGGCGGTTTTCATCCGGATCAAAGAAGGTATACACCGCAGACAGGCCATCATCTAGCAGGTCGCAGGTCGAGACCGCAATTAGCCGGTCTTGGTGCCAAAGCTCTAAAAAGAAACTGTCGGTGCAGCTGTGCACCAGAAATTTTTCAAACTGATCCTGACTTGGCGGATACATATCGCCATCGGCATGGCGTTCATTAATATAACGCTCATACAGCGCATAATGCTGTTCATTGGCTTCTTGGGTAGAGCGGATGGTGACGTGCAGGTCCTGATTGCGTTTCCAGGCTTTTTTCTGGGTGCTGTTCATTTGAAATTCGTGTACCGGCACGCGCGAAGACAGACATTGACGGCATAAATGGCATTCCGGCCGATAGACAAAGTCACCGCTACGACGAAAGCCCATGCGTGACAGTTCAGACAGGGTCACCACATCAATCCGGTGCGCCGGATCTAAAAACACCATGCGAGCAGATTTATCATCCAGATAACTGCAGTTATGCGGCGGCGTAATATAATATTGTAATTCGTTGAGCAGGGATTTCGGTTGATATGAATTCATGGCAATCCCTCTTTATTTATTCATCCAGTGAGTCGTTTTGCGCTATTGTTTTACTTGAAAATACACCCTCCTGGTATTTTTTCCAATCTATCGCCGGCTGTTTTACAACATCTTGTAACGATTTTAAGTATGCTTGGCGAGTTATTGTACAGGCGCCCAGACTTAATAGATGGTCATTGACCAGCTGGCAGTCAATCCAGGGCAGGGCGTTGTCGCGGCCAATCAGCATTAAGGTATAAAACGCCATTTTAGAGACATCTGTGCGCTGGCTAAACATTGACTCGCCAAAGCAGCCGCGGCCAATGGTGACGCCATACAAACCACCGACCAGCGCATCCTGCTCCCAGACTTCGACACTATAGCCATAACCGGCCTCAAACAGGTCAATATAGCCCTGAATGATGTCTTCGGAAATCCAGGTGTCATTGGCATAGGCCCGTGGCAGCGAACAACAGCGAATCACCCGTTCAAAGGCCTGATTGATGCTAATCCGGTAATCACCTTTTTTCATGTTACGCAGCAGTGACTTGCTTGGATGATAATCCTGAGGGCGGATAATGCAGCGCGGCTCGGGACTCCACCAGCAAATCGGATCACCGTCGGAAAACCACGGAAACAGGCCGTGGGTATAAGCTTCAAACAGGGTCGAGGGGGACAGGTCTGCACCAATACAAATCAGTCCTTCACCCTGTGGATCAGCTTCATCAGGATGGGGGAAAATAAATTGTGAGGGTGCAAGTGCGGTCATACAGCTACTCTGAATCGAAACAGATCTCTATCATACATAAAAAAGCCGCCCGGATTGGGCGGCTCGTGCTTTAGGCAAAATTATTCACCTAGGGCATCCAGATATTTTTCAGCATCTAGGGCTGCCATACAGCCTGAACCAGCTGATGTAATCGCTTGACGATAGACGCTGTCTGCCACGTCACCGGCTGCGAATACGCCCGGTACAGAGGTTTGGGTTGCGTTACCGGCAGTACCACTTTGAACCTGAATATAACCATCACGCAGGTTTAACTGGCCTTCGAACATGCCCGTATTTGGCTTGTGACCAATCGCCACGAACATACCAGATACATCTACATTCTGGGTTGAACCATCGACAGTAGATTTCAAACGTACGGCAGTCACACCAGATTGTGCATCACCCAGGACTTCATCGACCTGGTTGTTCCAGAGAATGCTGATTTTGCCTTCTTTTTCTTTGGCAAAAATATGATCTTGCAGAATTTTCTCTGAACGCAGGCTGTCACGGCGGTGTACCAGGGTCACGTGAGAGGCGATATTGGAAAGATACAGCGCTTCTTCAACTGCGGTATTACCACCACCGACTACCATCACGTTCTGGTTTTTGTAGAAGAAACCATCACAGGTAGCACAGGCACTAACGCCTTGGCCCATGAATTTGGCTTCAGATTCCAGACCGAGGTATTGAGCCGTAGCACCGGTGGCAATAATTAAGGCATCACAGGTGAACTCTTCCATATCGCCTTTAAGGACGAATGGACGCACACTTAAATCGACTTCATTGATATGGTCATAGACAATTTCGGTCCCGAAACGTTCTGCATGGGCCTGCATACGTTCCATGAGCACTGGTCCTGTCAGACCTTCCGGATCACCCGGCCAGTTATCTACTTCTGTTGTCGTCGTAAGTTGACCACCGAGTTGTAAACCTGCAATTAAGGTCGGTTTTAAATTGGCACGTGCAGCATAAACGGCAGCACTATAACCTGCAGGTCCTGAACCTAAAATAATCAAACGTGAATGACGAGCACCCATCTGTAGCATCCTTTTATTATTGAGCAATTTATGGAATTATACGTGAAACTGTATAACAGTTGTGTGAGATTCAGTGGATATTATTGATCATAGAAATCGATTTAAGCTATATAGAAAAAGTTAACAACTGACTTCAATAATCTTGCATCTTTTTTGCTGCAACAGGTGCATAATATCTATTTTATGGCCATGCCAAACTGGCGGGTTGCACAAGAACATTTATGAAAAATTGGTTACAGGACAGTATATGACTGCGGTGTCGGGTGCTTATGCACAGCGCTTAATAATGACATTATTTTTGGTTTCATTCGGGATTTATCTGTTCCTTGCGACAGTCACCTATACCCCTTTTGATCCGGGCTGGATGCATTTGTCTAGTGATACCCAGCAGGTGTCCAATGCCAGCGGGGTCGCCGGCGCATGGATTGCCGACCTGTTGTTCGGCTTTTTGGGCTGGGCCAGTCTGCTGATTCCGCTGTACCTGTTTATTGAAGCCATTCAGGTGTGGTGGCCGCGTAGTTTCCTGAACCGTCCTTTCCGTTATGCGGCGCAGTTCTTTATTTTGCTGGCCACTGCCAGTCTATTGTATTTGTTCTGGCAAGTGCCGGCCGATACACTGGAAAATGCTTCTGGCGGGATTATTGGGTATGAACTGGGGCAGAGCCTGTCGCAGCTGCTCACTATTTATGGTGCAGCTTTTTTCCTGCTGGTGTTCTGGGGTGTCCTGTTTACACTGGCCTTTGGGATTAAATGGAACCGGACCTGGGTGACTTTAAAAGCCACGCCAGCTTATTTACAAGACCTGTTTTACCGTGATGTGCCTAAAGCTGATCAACCGGCACCGGTCGTTAAAAAAACAGTGGTGGCCGCTGCACCGGCTGCAGCCGAAGTGGTTACGCCGGCACCAGAACATCGTGAAGTCGAAGAAGCTCCGGTGGCACCAGCGGTGTCCCGTCATGAACAAGTGGCCGAGCGTCTGTTTGATGATATGGTCGAGCGTGAACAGCAGCGTTCTGCAGAGCAGGATCTGCTAGATGAAGAAGAGCAGGTCTTTGAGCAGACGGTCGAAAAAGCCCATCGCCTGACCCAGGACAGTCAGCGTGTGGTGGCAACCGGTGAAGTCTGGCGTGCGCTGAATGATGATGCTGACCAGAAGCACAGTCAGGATATTCATGAGCTGTTACGTGCTTCTCAGGATCAGATTCCGCACGCACCGAAAGATCATTTTAATGCAGTGGTCCAGCCCGTGCATGATGCACCGCCTGCATCGAATACGCCGCAGTCTAATATTGACTGGGATGATGACGAAATCTTTGACGAATTGCTGGCTGCTGTACCGAATGGGAAAGCTGCTCAGGATCTGCACAGTCCATTTAATAGTCAGTCGCAGCCTGAACCTGCACCGCACATCCAGCCGGTGCCAGACGTACAAGCGGTTGAAATGCCATCGGCTGCCACAGCGCAGTATGCAAGCCCGAAAAACCGTCTGAGTGATGAAGAATTTGAAGGGCTGGATGATCTGCTGGTTGATGATCTGAAGCCAGAAGCACCTGCCCCAAGAACTACCAGCAGTTATGCGCAGTCTTCGACTTTTGTACAGGCGCCTATTCAGCATCAGGCTGCGGTAAGTGCCACAGCGGCTGCACCAGTGGTCAATGACGCGGTGAAAGAAGCCCTATCGAAAGAAGAATTCATTGAGGCGTGGCATGAAACTGCCGGCAAACCGCAAGAAGAAGATGAATTTGACTTTGATGCGCCATTAACCGATGCCATGGGCCGTCCAATGTCGCGTGCCATGCAGGTCGCAGAGAAACGTCGTGATTTATCACCATTGCCGGGTCTGGAGCTACTGGATAAGGTCGATTCAAATAAAAAGGTCAACTTCACCGCAGAGCAGCTGGAGCGTTTATCTGAACTGCTGGAAATCAAGCTGCAGGAATTTAATGTCAAAGCCAAAGTGGTGGAAGCGCAGCCGGGACCGGTAGTTACACGTTTTGAGCTGGATCTGGCGCCGGGGGTAAAAGCCTCGAAAGTCACCAATATTTCCCGTGACCTGGCCCGTTCCATGTCGATGGCTTCGGTGCGTGTGGTCGAGGTGATTCCGGGCAAACCGTATATCGGTATTGAGGTGCCAAACAGTACCCGCGAAATGGTGCGTCTGATTGAGCTGGTGCAAACCCCGAAATTTGAAGATCAGGATGGCATCCTGTCGATGGCGATGGGTAAAGATATTTCTGGTAATCCGGTGATTACCGAACTGGGCAAAGCGCCGCATATGCTGGTTGCGGGGACCACCGGTTCGGGTAAATCGGTGGCGGTGAACTCGATGATTCTGTCGATGTTGCTTAAATACAAGCCGGATCAACTGCGTTTAATTCTGATTGACCCGAAACAGCTGGAACTGGCCAACTATAACGATATTCCACATTTGTTAACGCCGGTGGTAACTGACATGAAAGATGCGGTCAGCGCCCTGAACTGGTGTGTCAATGAAATGGAACGCCGTTATAAGCTGATGTCATTCCTGAAAATCCGTAAACTCAGCGACTATAATCGCAAGGTTGAAGAAGCACTGGCTAATGGCGAGGACCTGATTGATCCGACCTGGAAACCGGGCGATTCAGCAACCCAGGAACGTGCACCGCGCTTGACGCCGTTACCATCAATTGTGATTGTGGCGGATGAGTTTGCCGACATGATTATGCAGGTCGGTAAAAAAGCCGAAGAAATGATTACCCGTCTGGCGCAGAAATCACGTGCAGCTGGGATTCACTTATTGCTGGCTACCCAGCGTCCATCGGTGGATGTCATTACCGGTCTGATCAAGGCCAACATCCCGACTCGCGTGGCCTTGCGCGTGAACTCAAAAATTGACTCACGGACTATTCTGGATGCTGGCGGGGCAGAAGACCTGCTCGGTCATGGTGACATGCTGTTCCTTGGACCAGGTAAAATTGAACCGGAACGTGTGCATGGTGCCTTTATTTCCGATGATGAAGTCAACCGGATTTGTGATGCCTGGCGTGAACGGGGTTCACCGGATTATGTCGATGAAATTCTGACTCCATTTGATGAAGAACCAGCGTCACGTGGTTTTGAAGATGGTGGTGATGGCGGCTCCGACCGTGATGCGCTGTATGACCAGTGTGTGGCCTTTGTGCTGGAAACCCGTAAAGTATCGGTATCGTCTTTACAGCGTAAGTTTAGCCTCGGTTATAACCGTGCGGCGCGTATTGTCGATCAGATGCAGGAGCAGGGTATTGTCAGTGAACAGGGTCCGAACGGCAAGCGTGAAATTCTGGTTTAAGCTGTTCTCGATCTTTATAAACAAAGCCCACCAATAGGTGGGCTTTTTATCGGCAGTGCGACTTAAGCAAATTTTGCCAGTACTGCCAAGAATTCTGCGCTTTGGCGCGGGAATTCTGCAATCACGTCATGAATGCGCTGTCCTTCAGGATTGGTGGCATTTACATCACGGCCATCGGCAACAAACTGGGTCAGTAAGCGCTCATAGTCTGTTGGGCGCATATGTTTAAATGCATGGTAAAGCACATGGAAATCAGCATTCACACCATGAGGAGGAAGCTGATTCAGGTAGGCAAATACACGCTCATCTGACCATTCTTCATTGAATGTTGCTGGTTGAGACAATGCCATCGCAATCTCCTGGAATAGTTTTTCGAAATGAAAAAAAGGCAAAATATGAGTTCGCAAGAGGCAAAGTGTCTTTGTGCACTTTATCTTGAAGCACAGCTTCTCGTCTTGCGGCTGGGCAAATCCTTAAAGCAATGCTTTAAGTTTGCTATTTCCGCCTCATATTCTGCCTTGATTCAATTTGCTTGACTAATCAAAAATCAGATTATCGCTCTTCAGGCAAATTGATATTCATTTCAAGCATTTCAATGTTGGCTTCAGAACGTACCGACATTTGAATGTGCTGTTCATCAACACCGCGAACATAACGGTTCACGACCTGCATGATTTCTTTTTTCATCTGGTCAATTTTGTCCTGGCTCAGGCGGCGGCCTAAACCATTTTCAGAAGCAACAATGACTTTTAAACGATCCTTGGCGGTTTGAGCACTTGATGCTTTTTCTTCGCTGCTAAATAATTTACTCCAGAATCCTGCCATAATTACGCTCCAAATAATCGTGCTAACCAGCCTTTAGGTTTAGCAGTAATGTGACGGTATGGACGCTCTTCACCCAAGAAACGTGCCACCAGGTCATCATACGCCTGACCCGCTTCAGTTTCGCTATACAGAATGACTGGCTTACCTTCGTTAGATGCTTGCAGAACGCTTTTACATTCTGGAATTACACCTAAAGTTGGTACACGTAAAATATCTTTTGAAATATCGTCAATGGTGAGCATTTCCTGTTTATCGGCACGTTCCGGATTGAAACGTGTGATACATAAATGCTTACGGATACGTCCTTCGTTTTGTTCTACTTTTTTGGTTTTGCTGTCGAGCATGCCAATAATACGATCCGAGTCACGTACTGAAGAAATTTCAGGGTTGGTCACAATAATCGCTTCATCGGCATGGTACATGGCTAAAATGGCGCCACGCTCAATCCCTGCTGGTGAGTCACAGATAATGTAATCAAACTCTTGAGAAAGCTCATCCATGACACGTGCCACACCTTCATCGGTCAGGGCATCTTTATCACGAGTTTGAGAAGCAGGTAAAATATAAAGGTTTTCAATATCTTTATCGCGAATTAATGCTTGTTGTAAACGCGCTTCATTATTTAAAACATTCACAAAATCATAAACAACGCGACGTTCACAACCCATGATCAAGTCCAGGTTACGCAAACCCACGTCAAAATCGATAACAACAGTTTTGTGGCCACGTAGGGCTAAACCTGTTGCAAAAGATGCACTCGTTGTAGTTTTACCTACGCCACCTTTGCCTGATGTTACGACAACAATTTTCGCCACCGAATCCACTCCTGTTATGGTTTAAATCCCCCTTTTGTGTATGGGGTTTTTTGGTGTTTATTTATACATTAAAATTCCAGAGCTTCAAATACAAGCTCTTGGTTGTCATTTAGGTAAATATGTACCGGTTTTTTCGTTACGTGCGGGGGAATATCGTCCGCCACACAGTAAGTGCCTGCAATAGATACCAATTCTGCTTCTAGGGAATGACAGAAAATTCGTGCTGAACTGTTCCCACCTGCGCCGGCAATGACTCTACCACGAACGCTACCATAAATATGTATATTTCCTGAAGCAATCACTTCCGAACCGCTGTTAATACCAGCTTTCAAGATAATATCGCCCTGGTTCTGGACCAGACATTGACCGGTACGCAGAATTTCATCGTGATAAGAGGTCACATGCGAAATTCGTGCCGCTGCAGCTTCTACCACCGCGGCTTCTGCGGCAGGTGCTTCAGGTTCTGCCGGAGTTTCAATGACTTGTTCCTGGGTGGCTTTGATCTGCTGTAACTGACGATCCTGCGGAATTACCGGGAACTGGATGGCACGCGCCTGTTCCGACAGAATGCCTTCAACCACGGCTAGTGGCTGTACATTCAGATCAATCAGCAGTTGAATCAGGGCAATTAATTCCTGATCTACCGAACTTTCAATCACCGCCGGAATTTGGGGTGGAAACCCTTTTTGTAACATTGGGCTCAATTGCTGGCGGATCGCATCATGATCATCTGTATCTAAACTAATGCGAATCGCATTGACCATTCTGCCTTTTATCCGTATGTCAGCCATAATGATTCCTTAAGACTTCTGACCTGTTCATTGTTGTCGAAGTAAATGTTGTAAATAGAGCAAATCCTAGAACAATTCGGCCGAATACTCTAGCCGAAGGTTTAAATATTTTTATTGCTGGCTATTCTTTGTCAGTTTCCTGCTCATTCAGGATCTGTTGCCACTTTTTCACTTTGACCTGTTTGCGAATGGCTTCCAGGGTTTCAAATACCGCAGATTCTACCAACGCATCAATATGCGGATTATGTTCAATCTCGATCTGGCTGACTTTGTCAGCAATATGCGCATAGGCCACATTATCTGGCAGGGTGTCATGATGGGCAAAAGGCTGAATCAGCCCTTGGGTAATATTTTCGCCCAAACGTTGGCCAATGCTTTGAATCTGCCGTTCCATACGTCCGCCGACAATTGGCAGCAGGCGCAGTAACTGGGTCAGCTCCGGGGTATCTTCAATGGCCTGACTCACCACCTGACCGACATTTTCGGCAATGCTCTGACGCTGGCTCTGCAATTCTTTACCCAAAGATTGCTGCAAGATGTCGGCCAGTGCTGCGGCCAGCAGTTTGCGGTGCTGCTCGACCAGATCATCAATAAACTGGCGATGACCAGTGCTGCTGCTCAGTTCACGTTGCAGGTTATTGACAATGGTCAGCACAATCCGGCTCGACAGTTCTTCCATCACCAGGTTGTAATAAAAGTTGGCACGTCGGAAGATGCTGTCCGGGATGACCTTGTAGCCATGACTATATAGGTTGTAGCCAATTGCCACGGCACGTAATAAACGCAGAAAACGCAGCTGTGGCAGAATCGACAGCACTTCATACCAGTGTACGAAGGGGAAGAACCACCAGCGGGCATGATGCCGGAAAATAATCGCCAGGCCCCAACGTACCAGCAATTCGATAATCAGGAAGGTGGTAAACCAGCCTTCGGTAATAATGACCCAGGGACGCAGTTCTGTGCGATAAAATTGCAGTACCTCCGGCAGCTGAATAAAGTTGAAGAGCCAGTCACCAAAATCACTCATCAAAATGGCATTGGCACTCAGGCAGAACAGGTTGATGAGAATTAACGCCATCATAAAGATGTCGTATACCAGCACCACTTTCCAGCTCCATGAGTCCTTTCTGACAAAGTGAAAGGAAGATTTGATCACCGGCTCTTCGCGTTTCTTCATAATGCTTTTGGTACTCGCTTACTGCTCAGCAAATTTCTGTTTCATCTCATGAATGAGCTGATCTTTCTCTGTCCAGAGTTGATGCACCCAGTCCTGAAAACGTTCCCGATATGCGGCATCTTCTTCATAATCGCCACCCAGCACCCAGTCTGGAATGTCAATTTTCCGCAGATTGACCGCAATACGCGGCACTTCGCCCAGCCAGAATTCGCCATAGCCCGGTGCGCCGTCCGGATACACAATGGTCATATCTACCAGCGCATCAATTTCATTGCCCAGAATATTCAGCGCCAAGGCCAGACCGCCAGCTTTGGGTTTCAGCAGATGCTGATATGGTGATTGTTGCTGATCATGTTTTTCCTGGGTAAAGCGCGTGCCTTCCAGATAGTTGAGCAGGGTAAACGGCTGGCTGAGCAGCTGTTCGCAGGATTTACGCGCTTCCAGCATGTCGCGGTCTTTTAGCGCCGGATTTTTGGCAATCTGTTCTTTGGTATGCCGCTTCATCATCGGGAAGCCCAGAATTTTAAAGGCCTGTCCGACAAAAGGAATAAAGATCAGCTCCCATTTGGTAAAGAAACGGGTCAGTGGCATACGGGTTAAACCGAAATACTGGTTGACGGTGGTATCGACCCAGCTCTGGTGATTACAGGTCATTAAATAACGGCCCTGCATGCTCAGTTCCAGACCATCTTCAATACTGATGTCCCAGTGGGTATTGGGTAATACATGGTCAATCAGCCAGTTGTTGACACTGAGCCAGCTGTTGGTAATCTGGATATTGGTCTGGTCGACCTTGGCCGATTTCTTGAACAATTTGGTCAGGCCCAAAGCCAGTACCGGCGGTCCATGTAAAAAAGTGCTGCCGGTAATCACTGAGCTGACCGTAAGCCCTTTTGTGATTTTTTTTAAGAGCGGTTGCTTATTGGTTTTAGATGACATAAACAGTCCTGAATATAAAAACAACTTATACGAAGTTCTGCCCAATATAATTGTTGTTTTTAAAATAAAAAAGTGTTGAAGTGAAACTGTGTAGGAATTATGGTGAACTTATGCGTAGAACAACATGAGATTATTGCAAATTGTAAATAAAAGTTTATTTATTAACAAAAAATCAATGGTCTAAGCACTTTATTTCATCCAAACTTTCCCATATACGAAAAACACAAGTAAGGAGGCATGCGATGCGTGCACTAGCAATTTCAGCAGTAGTCGGGGCAATGGTATTAACAGGTTGTCAAACCACTGGTAATAACCTGGGCGGCGTAGAATATGACAAAACCGCATTAGGAACCATTATTGGTGCGGCAGCAGGTTATGGTGTTTCTAAAGGGAATGCCAATACCAGCGCACAAAACAACCGTGCAGCAGCAATTGGTGCGGTACTCGGTGGGGCTGCAGGTATCTACTTGGACAATAAAGAGAAAAAATTACGTCAACAAATGGCTGGTACCGGTGTAGATGTTAACCGTAACCCAGATGGTTCTGTTGGCCTGATCATGCCAGGTAACATTACTTTTGATACCAACAAGTCAAACATCAAGCCAAACTTCTATGCAACTCTAGATAAAGTGGCGCAAGTCCTGACAGAAGATAACAAGAGCGGTATCTTGGTGACAGGTTATACTGACAGCACCGGTAATGACTCTATCAACATCCCGTTATCTCAGGCGCGTGCACAATCTGTAGCGAGCTACCTGGCATCTCGTGGTGTATCAACTGCACGTATTAATGCCCAAGGTCACGGTTCATCGAACCCGATCGCGTCTAACGCAACTGCAGAAGGCCGTGAACAAAACCGTCGTGTTGAGATCAGCATTTACGCGATCCAGTAATTCGGTCCAGAATTCAAAAAACCACCTTCGGGTGGTTTTTTTTATGACCAGAAAAGCAGCATTTTAGATTAGGCAACTGTGGTGGAGATGACTATAATCGAGCTCGAACCGAAATAGAGGAAACACTATGTCACTGGCAAGTCAACTCAATGACAAGCAACTTGAAGCCATGAAATATACTCAAGGACCCTTGTTAGTGCTTGCAGGTGCAGGTTCAGGTAAAACCTCGGTGATTACCCGGAAAATTGCCTATCTGGTGCAGCAATGCCGTATTCCGGCGCACCGGATTACCGCCATGACCTTTACCAACAAGGCTGCGCGTGAAATGAAAGAGCGGGTTGGTAAGTTGCTGTCGCGTGAAGAAGCCAAAGGTCTTTCGGTCTCGACCTTCCATACGTTCGGTTTAAATTTACTGCGTTTAGAGCTGAAACATACCCCGCTTAAAGCCAACTTTTCGATTCTGGATGCCGACGACTGCAAACGCATTCTGATGGATCTGATGCATCGCGACAATTTATCGGGTGCAGAAAGCAAAGAGCTGATTGCGCGGGCCATGAAAATGATTTCGGACTGGAAAAATGACCTGATTCCACCGGAGCAGGCACATACCACCTGTGAAACGCCAGAAGATATCCAGATGGCGCATTTATATCAGCTGTATGAGCGTAATTTACGTGCCTATAACGCAGTCGATTTTGATGACCTGATTGTGATGCCAACCCGGTTATTGCAGGAAAATGCTGAAGTCCGCGATAAATGGCAAAACCGGGTGCGTTATTTGCTCGTCGATGAGTATCAGGACACCAACACCGCGCAGTATATTCTGGTCAAACTTCTGGTCGGGGTAATGGGACAGTTCACCGCCGTAGGGGATGATGACCAGTCCATTTACGCCTGGCGCGGCGCCAAACCGGAAAATATGGCGCTCTTAAAAGAAGATTTCCCAAATTTAAAAGTGATCAAGCTGGAGCAGAACTACCGCTCCACCAGCCGGATTCTAAAAGCGGCCAATACTGTAATTGGCAATAACCCGCATATCTTTGACAAAAAACTCTGGTCGGACAAAGGCCATGGTGAAGTCATCCGGGTGATTACCTGCCGCAATGATGATGATGAAGCAGAGCGCGTGGTCAAAGACCTGATCACGCATAAACTGATGAACGGTAAAAACTGGAAAGATTATGCGATTTTGTATCGCGGTAACTTCCAGGCGCGTATTCTGGAAACCCAGCTGCGCCAGATGCAGATTCCGTACAAGCTGTCAGGAGGTCAGTCTTTCTTCGCCCGGGCAGAAATTAAAGATGTGATGAGCTATTTACGGCTGATTATTAACCCGGAAGATGACAGTGCTTTCCTGCGCATTATCAACACGCCAAAACGTGCCATCGGCCCGGTGACCTTGGAAAAACTGGGCTTATTTGCACAGGAAAACCATCTGTCCTTGCTGGCGGCAGCAGGTGATCAGCGTTTGACCATGGCCATTCCGAAAAAAGCCACGACTCAGCTGGCCGAGTTTGCCGACTTTATCCAGAACTTTACCCGTGAATTGCTGGAAGATGATGAACCGGTGCCAATCATCCGCCAGATGATGAACGAAGCTGGTTATATCGACTACGTCAAAGAAAGCGCCGCCACGCCTGCGCAGGAAAAAACCAAGCTGGACAATATTGAAGTGCTGTACAGCAGTATTCAAAGCCTGATTAACCGCGCTGAAGATGTGGACGAAAAAAATATTGAAAGCGTGATCCGTAAAATGGTGCTGCTGGATATGCTGGAGCAGCAACAGGAGGAAGAAGACACAGACAAGGTCAACTTATTAACCTTGCATGCCTCCAAAGGTCTGGAATTTCCGTATGTCTATTTAATTGGACTGGAAGAGGAAATTCTGCCGCATAAAAACTCGATTGTGGCTGAGACGGTCGAAGAAGAACGCCGTTTGATGTACGTGGGCATTACCCGTGCGCGTCAAGGCCTCACCATTACCCTGGCCGAGCAGCGTAAGGCTGGCGGGCAGATGAAACAGATGACCCCAAGCCGCTTCCTAGATGAAATGCCACAAGATGAGCTGGAATGGCTGGGTCGCAAGAAAAAGCTGGCTGGCGATATCGATCCGAAACTGCAGGCCCAGCATTATCTGGAAAATTTACGTGCGTTAATTAAACGCTAAACCATTCATTGATATAAACAGGAATTACTGATGAAAGTTCAGGTAAAAGTGCTTGATGCACGTTTGGGCCAAGAATGGCCAATGCCAACCTATGCCACCTCTGGTTCGGCAGGTTTGGATTTGCGTGCCTGCGTGCATGAGACCACTGTCATTGAGCCGGGTCAAACCGTATTGGTGAAAACCGGTCTGGCGATTTATATTGAAGATCCGCATTTTGCCGGTTTAATTCTGCCGCGTTCGGGTCTGGGCCATAAACACGGTATTGTGCTCGGCAACCTGGTTGGCCTGATTGATTCTGACTATCAGGGTGAGCTGATGGTGTCGGTATGGAACCGTGGTCAGACTGCATTTAGCCTGGAACCAGGTGAGCGTCTGGCGCAATATGTGCTGGTGCCGGTGGTACAAGCCCAGTTTGATCTGGTTGAGGAATTTGAAGCCACTGAACGTGGTGCTGGCGGTTTTGGCCATACCGGTAAAGCTTAAAATCTGCTTGAATGATAAAGCCTAAACATTAGGCTTTATCACAACACGCTAGAAAGTAACGCAACAAACACTTAAAATTACATTTTGTAGCGTGAATTCTGTTTTCGGCCGCATAGAATCAGTTCTTATATTAAAAAGCCTAAAACAATCATTCTCCCTATTCATATATAAAGTAGTTCTGCCATGGATATTCAACAGTCCAGTTTCCCTTTTCAGGTTTTCCGTGCTTACGACATTCGTGGCAAGGTGACTTTGCTGACGCCTGAACTGGTGCAAGCGGTGGCGTTGGGTTTGGCCGTACAAATTAAAAACACGGGCAGCACACGTGTGGTGATTGGTTATGATGCCCGTCTCAGCAGTCCGGCCTATGCCGATCTGATCATGCAGGTGCTCCAGCAGCAGGGCTTAAGCCCGACCTTAATGGGCTGCTGTTCCAGTCCGATGCTGTATTACATCGCCCGCCAGTTTGATGGCAATGGCATTATGGTCACGGCCAGTCACAATGCCAAATCTGACAATGGTATTAAATGGATTCTGGGTGGAGAACCCCCGACGCCAGACAAAATCCAGCAGGTGGCGGCCCATGCCAGCAACTATTTTCTGGCGCATCGCCAGCAGCCTGTGGCTGAACAGCCGCATCAGATTTATTCGGAATTTTGCCTGCAATATCAGCAGGCGCTACTCGATGATATTCAATTACAGTGCCGTTTTAAGGTGGTGCTCGATGGTCTGCATGGTTCAGCGGGTCGCTGCGCTGCGCTGGTCTTGCAAAAACTGGGCTGCGAGCTGATCACAATCCGCTGTGAGGCCAATGGGCATTTCCCCGATCATGCCCCAGATCCCTCTCAGGAAAAGCATTTAAGCAAGCTGAAACAGGCGGTACAGCAGCATCAGGCAGATTTAGGCATTGCGCTGGATGGCGATGGCGACCGTCTGGTTCTGGTCGATGAACAGGCCAAGGTGATTGGTGCAGACCGTTTGCTGGCATTGTTTGCCGAAATGTGTTTACAGCAACATCCACAGCATGAAGTGGTGTTTGATGTGAAGTGTTCGACCATGGTGCGTAACACGGTACGCGCGCTGGGTGGCCATCCGGTAATGATTCGTACCGGCAGCACCTTCCTGCGTCAGTATCTGGCGCAATCAAAGGGACACGCAGTGTTTGGTGGTGAATATGCCGGGCATTATGTCTTTAATGACGGGCGCGGCTTTGGCTATGATGATGGCCTGTATGCTGCGCTGCGGGTAATGGAATATTTAAGCCAGCGCCCGGAGCGAAGCCTGTCTGAACTGCTGGCCAAATATCCTGAACGCTGCTGTACTGAAGATACTTATATCAGCACCCACAACATTGCTTCAGCGCATGTTTTACATGAGCTTGAAACCTTAAGTCAGCCATTGGCCGCACAATTAAGTAAAATTGATGGCGTTCGACTTGATTTTGAAGATGGTTTTGGCATTATTCGAGCATCGAATACGGGCGAATATTTTACAGTACGTTTTGATGCCGATAATCCGGCACGATTAGCGGATATTCGTCATACCTTTGTTTCCATGCTGAGCAACCGTTATCCGCAGATTGCTCAAGACATTTTAGATGCTCAATAAGGAGAGGCGCATGCCACAGCAACAGACTGGCATCGACAAAGCACAGATTCTGACAGAAGCTTTGCCGTATATTCAACGTTTTATGGGTAAAACGCTGGTCGTGAAATATGGTGGCAATGCCATGACCGATCCTGAGCTGGAAAGTTCATTTGCACGTGACATTGTGCTGCTTAAAACGGTCGGTTTAAACCCGATTGTGGTGCATGGCGGTGGTCCACAGGTCGATTCCTTCCTGAAACAGCTGGGCCGCGAATCTGACCGTATTGATGGCATGCGCGTGACTGATCCGGCGACCATGGAAGTGGTAGAAATGGTGCTTGGCGGTAGCGTGAATAAATCTATCGTCAATTTAATTAACCAGCATGGCGGCCGTGCCATTGGTTTGACCGGTAAAGATGGCAACCTGATTCGGGCCAAAAAACTGCTGATGGAAAAAACCGCAGAAGATGGTTCAGTACAGAAAATTGACTTAGGCTTGGTCGGCGAAGTGGTCGGCGTGAAAACCGACGTACTGGAAATGTTTACCCAAAGCGATTTTATTCCGGTAATTGCACCGTTAGGCGTCGACGAAGACGGTAATACCTATAATATTAATGCCGATCTGGTCGCTGGTAAGGTGGCTGAAGCTTTGGGCGCAGAAAAACTGATTCTGTTGACCAACATTACGGGTGTACTGGATGCCAACAAGAATCTGCTGACCGGTTTAACCACTCAGGAAGTCGATCAGTTAATTGAAACCGGCGTAATTTATGGCGGTATGATTCCGAAAGTAGGCTGTGCGCTGGATGCCGTCAAAAATGGCGTGGTCAGTGCGCATATTGTCGATGGCCGTGTGCCACATGCTTCCTTGCTGGAAGTCTTTACTGACCATGGAGTGGGCACTTTAATTACCAACCGTGCCGCCAAACACTAAGAGTTAAAACAACTCAAGGTCTCTAAGGAGGCCTTTTTTTATGGCTGATTTTTGGTCATTGAATTGTCATCTGCATCGCCTAGTGTATAGGCAGAACATTAGGAGTGCTGATCGATGTTAGCCAAACTCAATCAATATCGACAAAATTTGAGTTTTCCTTTAAGCAAAAAAAATCATACCAAATATGATTTTAAAACCACAACAAAAACAGAATACAGCTTTGAATGGGTTGAAAATTTAAAACAGTTAAAAGAAGTACAGCAATTTCGTGCCGAGCAGTTTGCCAACCAGTTCGGTTTGCAGTTTGAGCATGGACTGGATCAGGATGTTTACGATTTTGGCTGCGAACATGCCGTATTAAGGGATAAGGCCAGTGGGGAAATTGTGGCCTATACCCGATTAAAACTGTTTCAGGGGTATGAACTGGCGCAAAGTTATAGTGCCAGCGAATTTGCCATTGAAGAGCAATTAAAGCATCTCAACAATATTGTGGAAATTGGCCGTACCTGCGTGCATCCACGGCATCGGGCCGGTAAAGCTCTATCCATTTTATGGCTGAATCTGGTGCCGAAAGTACTCTGGAGCATGAAAGCCCGTTATTTGATTGGCTGTGTCAGTGTGCGTTTAGAAGGCAATGAAGCGCGTGCCTATCATACCCATCAGTATATCCAGCAGTTAAGCGAACAGCAGCGCTGTAACATTGCCTCGAAACAGGTGTATATTCCACAGGCCTCTGAAATGACTTCGCTGAAACAGGGCCGGATTCCCAAGCTGTTTGATATTTACCTGAAAATGCAGGGCAAACTGTCCACCGAAGCCTATTATGATCAGGAGTTTAACTGTCTGGATTATTTTGTCTTTGTCGAAATGAACCAGGTGCTAAAAAAGATGGTACTCAAGAAAAATACCCGTCACATTGTGGAATAAATAAAACTTTGCAGTGATTGTGATTTGCATGGCCTGACAGAGTCATGCACAATAAATGCAGTTTTAATCAGATGTTGAAGTCCTGTATGTGCCAGTTACTCGGAATGAATTGTGCAACACCTACTGATATTACCTTTTCATTTCGTGGTTTTTCACAACGTGCTGGCATAACTTCCGACCATAGTGATGGTTTTGGCATCGCCTTTTTTGAAGACAAGGCCTGCCGCTTATTTGTCGATAACCAGTCGGCAGTGGAATCGCCCATTGCCGAGCTGGTACGCAACTATCCAATTAAATCACGCAATGTGATTGCGCATATTCGCAAAGCCACGCAAGGCAAAACTACCCTGGAAAATTCCCATCCCTTTATTCGGGAGCTGTGGGGACGCCACTGGATTTTTGCCCATAATGGCGATTTACACCATTTTGATCCAGCCTTAAGCGGTCATTTTACCCCGGTGGGCAATACCGATAGCGAGCGGGCATTCTGTTATTTGCTCGATCAGATGGTACTGAAATTCGGTTTTGTGGAACCGTCTTTAGAGCAGCTCTTTGAACTGCTGACCGAAATTTCCCCGAAAATTGCCGAGCATGGCACCTTTAACTTCTGTCTGTCTAATGGTCAGGCGCTGTTTAGCTATGCCACCACCAAACTGCACTGGCTGGTGCGTGAATACCCGTTTAAACCGGCACAATTAATTGATATTGATGTCGAGGTCGATTTTAGCCAGGTTACCACACCGGAAGATCGGGTGGCGGTGATTACCACTGAACCGTTGACTCAAAATGAAACCTGGCAGGCTTTTAGCCCCGGCGAAATGATTTTATTCCAGCAGGGACAGCCGATCAGAAAACAGCTGACTTATATTGAACGTTTGGAAAAAGAACGTCTGAATCCGGAATTAAAACGGATTACCCGCGCCGATCAATATTAATCTACTGTTGTATATTTTATTTTAAATAGTGCCGTATTTTATTTAAGTCTAAAAATACGGCAGAAAATAATAAAACGGTTAAATAATAACTGACTCTTTTGCTCAGGTTAAAATAATATAAACATTATAAAACAAGGATTTGTGTGAATTTGTTGGCAGAAACAGGAATCCCAAGTAAATCACTTCATTTTTATTTTAAATTAAATATGGCTACTATGCTCAAAGCTTATAAATCATTTGAATCAGGGGTGGTCGTATGAAAATGAAGTGGATTCCAGAATATAATACTGGCATCGATGTGATTGATGACCAACATAAACGTATTCTTGATTATATTAACGAAATTGTCGAGATTGGTGAAAATACCGATCGTGCCCGTATTAAACAGATTCTCGATAATATTATTGACTATACCCAGTCTCATTTTACCTTTGAAGAATCTTTACAAGAAGAAGCCGGTTATAAATACCGCGTACCACATAAACGCGTACATGACTTATTTATTAAAAAAATCGAGTCGTATCGTGAACGCTTTGAAATGGGGCATTCCATTGAAGGAGAACTGCACGAAGTGTTGTCAAAATGGTTAATTAACCATATTCAGCATGATGATGCAGATTATGTTGGCGCTGTAAAAGAAAATATGATGGGTATTATTCAGGAAAAAGAAAAGAAAAAAGGTAAAAACTGGTTTGCCCGTTTCTTCTCATAAACAGAATAAATTACTGCACAATTAATAAAACCAGAGAACAACAATATTGGACTAAAAACTAGCGCAGCAAACCATTGATGGCAATGGTTTGCTTTTTCTTTTTTAGTTTTTGATTTTCCCGGGTGACAAGGGCAAAATAGCGATAGATTTTTATTAGGAAAGCATCATGCAGGACAATGCTATGTCACGATGGTTATCGCCGCTGATGGCATTTTGTTTATCATTTATTCTGATTGCCACACTGGCACCGGTCACTGGCATTCAGCTGGAACGTCAACTGGACTTCTGGCTGCTGTGGTTGGGTACCATGCTGGTGCTGGCCTTGCCATTGACCTATATGGAAATTGCGCTGGCCAAGCGCTCAAAAACTACAGCCTTGCAGGCTCTATCCAGTTTGACCCGTGATGCCGATGCCTCTGCACAGTGGCGTCTGGTGGGCTGGCTGGCCGCGGTGTTTATTCCATTTTTAGCAGGCGCGATGCTGTTTAATGTCAGCCAAATGCTGACCCAGCTGGCACTGCCAACGATTCTACCGTTGTGGATTTTTATTGGCTTGGCACTGGTTGCCCTGGCATTGTCTTTTATTTCGCGTCTGCTGCTGCTTGGCCTGACTGCGGTCGGTGTGATTGCTGCCTTTATTCTGGCGCAAGTGATGGGTGCTCCGGTTGCTGAATGGCAAATGACCGCGCTTGAGTTTGGCGAGTGGGGCAATGCCACAGTACTGGCGTTGGTGGCCAGTGGCCTAGGTCTGGGTCTGTACTGGCAAACCAGTTTGCCGGCGGTACAACAGCAACAGGTGGCGACCAAAACCGTGTTCCCGATCTGGCTGGCGCAATTACTGGCCGTGATTGCCTTTGCTTTCTTTGCCGCGACTGCTCAGCTACCCGCTTTTGCGCTGGCTTTTGCTGTGGTGATGGCTGCTGCGCTCATCCTGCAACTGGCACGTGAACAGTTGGCACAGCGTCAGATTGCAGTGGCAATTCAATGGATCATTCTGCTGGCAGCCACGTTGATCTGGGCCATTCCAGGTCTGGCCAGTGTGTTAAATCCGCTGCTGATGATCTGGGGCCTGGTGATTTGTCTGATTTATGCGATTTTCGCCGGTTGGATCATGAAAATCAGTCATTTGCGTAAATCCATGAACTTCAGCAGTGAAGCCTTTTATAACCTGTGGCGTATTGCCATCCGTATTGTCTTGCCACTGGCAATTATTGCTGCGCTGCTGGCCGTGATTGGACAAATGTTCTGATGACTGCGCAGTATGTCTGGGTGGCTTTTGCCTCAGCCGAACAGCAGTTTCATCTGGCAGTGCCGTATCAAAATGGCATGACTGCGCTGGATGCGATTCAGCAGAGCGGGATTAGCGAACAGGTCAGTTTGCCTGAACCGCTGCAACTGGGAATTTTTGGTAGCCGTTTAACCGATGCGCAGCAGCCACTGCAACCGGGTGACCGGGTCGAGATTTACCGGCCGCTGACCATTAATCCGAAAGATATCCGCCGCAAACGAGCAGCGAAAAACCCGGTGGGCCGCTATGCCAAAGGCAATCGCTTTAAGCAATTGAGTTCATAAGAAAAACCCCTCACTGAGGGGTTTCTTTTTATCTGAAAGGGGCTATAGTGGGGGCGCGGTTAAAATTGCTTCTTTTGAACCCGGTAAGCCTGGTTGCTGTTCAGGAATGGTTTCTAAACCTTCAATTTTCTGCACAATACCGGTTTGATCGAAGTAGATTTTTAAGTGTTGACCTTGTGCAGCGGGAATCTTGGCTTTTTTAGCATAGGTTCCTGGGATATAATGGTAAATATAGTCCCAACGTAAAGGATTCATTGGATCTGAAATGGTTGGGCTACCCAGCAAAAAGCGGACCTGTTGGTGGCTCATGCCGACCTGAATTTTTGCAGCTTGTGCTTGGGTTAAGGGGGTGCCTTGAGGAATATCTACTTTATAAACGCCCAAGGTCGAACAACCCATGAGCAATGAAGTGACGAATAACGTCAACATGACTTTTTGCATTTTGCTACACTATCCCAATTAATTATTGATGCATTCGATCCAAGCATAGATCATACTGCATCTTAACTTTGTTGCATATTCCAACTTTAATTTTGTTGAGAGACCTTTTTTCATGCCTATTTCAAATCAAGATCTACGCAAAGCTGGCCTTAAAGTTACACTTCCACGAATTAAAATATTGGAATTATTAGAAAATTCAAGACAACATCACTTAAGCGCGGAAGATATTTACAAGACTTTACTCGAACAGGGTGAAGATGTGGGTTTAGCAACTGTGTATCGCGTGTTAACACAGTTTGAAGCCGCGGGGATTATCGAGCGTCATAATTTTGAAAATAATCATTCGGTTTTTGAAATTATGCAGGAAGATCACCACGACCACCTGGTATGCCAGAACTGTAATAAAGTGGTGGAATTTACCAACGACGTGATTGAACACGAACAGCATGAAGTGGCGAAAAAGTTTGGTTTTGAACTGACCGGTCACTCACTGAATTTATATGGCTACTGCGATGCGCCGGAATGCCGCGAAGCGTTCCGTAAAAAATAAGCGCAAAACTGCCCATCAATAAATCAACCCATAAAAACAGGCTGAAGATCAGCCTGTTTTTTTTGCCTAAAATTATTGCCCGTCGAAGGTAATATTCGAAGTGGCATGCATTAAACGCTCGCCGCCTTCTTCCGACAGCTTGATTTGCAGACGCAAATCGTTTGGCGAGTCGGCATGTTTCAGGGCATCTTTGTAGCTGATCTGCTTGGCTTTATACAGGTCATACAGGGCCTGGTCAAAGGTTTGCATACCCAACTCACGTGAACGCTTCATCAGGTCTTTAATTTCGTGCACATCGCCTTTACGGATTAAATCGGACACCAGTGGCGAGTTAATCAGCAGTTCAATCGCGGCACGACGTGAGTTGCCATCAATAGTAGGAATCAGCTGCTGTGCCACAATGGCTTTCAGGTTCAGTGATAAATCCATAAACAGCTGGCCATGACGGTCAGCCTCAAAGAAGTGGATAATCCGGTCAATGGCTTGGTTGGCGTTGTTGGCGTGCAGGGTGGCAAATACCAGGTGACCGGTTTCGGCAAAGGCAATTGCATAATCCATGGTTTCACGTGAACGGATCTCACCAATCAGGATCACATCTGGGGCCTGACGCAAGGTGTTTTTCAGTGCCACTTCAAACGAATCGGTATCAATGCCTACTTCACGCTGGGTAATAATACAGCCGGCGTGTTCGTGCACAAATTCAATCGGGTCTTCAATGGTGATGATATGACCTTTGGAATTCTGGTTACGATAACCAATAATTGACGCCAAAGAGGTCGATTTACCGGTACCGGTTGCCCCGACAAAGATGATGATGCCACGTTTGGTCATGGCCAGATCTTTTAAAATCGGTGGCAGTTTCAGTTCTTCCATGGTCGGAATTTTGGTTTCAATCCGACGCAGCACCATGCCCGGTTCATCACGCTGCTGAAAAGCGCTGACACGGAAACGTGCGCTTTTATCACGGTTGGTGATGGCAAAGTTACATTCACGGGTATCGGCAAATTCCTTGCGCTGCTTGTCGGTCATAATCGAGTTGAGCAGCTGGCCGACAATTTCCCCGGTCAGTTTGGATTTGGCCACTGGCACAATCTGGCCGTTAATTTTCATGGAAGGCTCAACATCGGCCGTAATAAACAGGTCCGATGCTTTTTGCTGAATCATTAAATTCAATAAATCATTAAAGTCCATAGCGCTGTCCTGGCTTCCTGCACACGATTAGAGGAACGATTCTGGCTGTTTCGCCACAGTACGCGCGGTCTGTGGACTGATCACGCCACGGCTGACCAGGGCTTTCAGGCTCTGGTCCAGCGTACTCATACCGTAGTTGGCACCGGTTTGAATGGCCGAGTACATCTGTGCAACCTTGTTTTCACGAATCAGGTTACGGATGGCCGGAATCCCGATCATGATTTCATGCGCCGCCACACGGCCACCGCCATTTTTCTTGAGCAGGGTTTGTGAAATGACCGCCTGTAAAGATTCAGACAGCATGGCACGCACCATATCTTTTTCTTCGGCCGGAAAGACGTCAATCACACGGTCAATGGTTTTTGCCGCCGAGGTGGTATGCAGGGTACCAAAGACCAGGTGACCGGTTTCTGCCGCGGTAAGTGCCAAACGGATGGTTTCCAGGTCACGCATCTCACCGACCAGAATAATATCCGGGTCTTCACGCAGAGCCGAACGTAGTGCTTCATTAAAGCCGTGGGTATCACGATGCACTTCACGCTGGTTGACCAGACATTTTTTAGACTGATGCACAAATTCAATCGGGTCTTCCACGGTCAGGATGTGGTCATAGCGATTGTCATTGATATAGTCAATCATCGCCGCCAGGGTGGTGGATTTACCCGAACCCGTCGGCCCCGTGACCAGCACTAGACCACGTGGATAGTCACAGATATCTCTAAAGATTTGACCCATTCCCAAATCTTCAATGGTCAGCACTTTAGAGGGAATGGTACGAAACACCGCGCCTGCACCGCGGTTCTGGTTAAATGCGTTAACACGGAAACGCGCCACGCCCGGGACTTCAAACGAGAAGTCGGTTTCCAGGTTATCTTCATAATCACGGCGCTGTTTGTCGTTCATGATGTCATAGACCAGCTTGTGGACTTCTTTATGTTCCAAGGCGGGCAAATTGATGCGGCGTACTTCACCATCCACACGAATCAGTGGCGGCATGCCTGCCGACAGGTGTAAATCCGATGCCCCATTTTTTGCCGAAAAGGCCAATAGTTCTGTAATATCCATAAGTTCCCCGAGATCATATAAATCTTAATTATTTTGTTAGAATAATACGGCTTTCCCTCAGCTTAACCAACACCTAGCACGAGGGCAAAGTAAAAAAGATGAATGAAAATGAGAACCGCATCAATGAATAGCCTGCAAAAATCGCGTCAACATGTGTTAGAACAAATTCAGCATGCCTGTCAGCAGGCGCAGCGTGACCCGGCAGAGGTCCAGCTGCTGGCGGTTTCCAAAACCCATCCGAGTGCTGTGTTGCAGGAAATGTACCAGACCGGACAGCGAGCCTTTGGCGAAAACTATTTACAGGAAGCGCTGGAAAAAATTGAGGCGCTGCAGGATTTAGAGATTGAGTGGCATTTTATTGGCCATGTGCAGCGCAACAAAACCAAACATCTGGCTGAAAAATTTGCCTGGGTGCATGGGGTAGACCGGCTGATTATTGCTGAGCGCTTGTCCAATCAGCGCAGCGATCAGCAGGCGCCACTGAATATCTGCCTGCAGGTCAATATTGATGGACAGGATAGCAAAGATGGCTGTAGCCCTGGCGAAGTACCGGCGCTGGTCGAGCAGATCAGTCGGTTGCCGAATTTACGTTTACGTGGCCTGATGGTGATTCCGGCACCAAATAACACTGCCGCCTTTCAGGATGCCAAACAACTGTTTGATACGGTCAAGGCGCAACATGCACAGCCTGCAGATTGGGATACGTTAAGTATGGGCATGTCCGGTGATTTAAATGCAGCAATTGCCGCAGGTTCGACCATGGTGCGGATTGGTACGGCATTATTTGGTGCGCGCGATTATTCGAAATAATGCTGCATCACAATATTCAGCTTGTTCTTTGGTGTCACAGCCTGCTTAGGATAAGTGCCGTTCAATTCGGCGAGGTGGTTCCAGTTTTTGCGCCACCAGCCAGGCAAAACCAATCAGCACCGCCATTGTGATAATCAGGCTGAGCAGAGCTACTCCTAAACCGTGCTGCAGCGTAAACGGAAAACAGCCCAGGATAAAAATCAGCAACGGGAAATGGGTGATATACAGGGTATAGGAAAACTGCGCGGAAGCCGGCCAGATCACCTGAATCTGCCGTTCACCACGCGCCAGTTGTAGCAGCCAGCAGGCCGCTGCAATCCCGATACACAGGTTAAACAGCCTGAAATTTTCGCCAGTATAGTACTGCGCCAGATAAATGGAGTGAAATTGGTAGGCATCAAACAGGGCAATCAGCACCGCCAAGAGCAGAAAACCGGATTTAAAATAGTGCAGTTGGGCGGCTGGAATCTGTTTGCTCCATGCCGGACTAGCAAAAGCAAAAGCCAACAACCAGACCAGAAAATAAATCAGGAACTGGATATTGAGCAGGCTTAAGCCAAGCAGCAGGGTTAAAAACAGCAGGATGCTCCCAAGTCTGAATGTCACCAGACAACCGGCCAGAACATAAAACCAGACTTCATAACTCAGGCTCCAGAGGGCAGCATTGGCCGATACGGTCGGCGTTACAAAACCATTGACGAAAAACAGTGAACCGAGAAAATCGGCTGCACTAATGTCATAGCTGTGCCGGATCATAAAGCTTTGGCTCGCCTCAATGCCATGGGAGCCGGATGCAAAGAAATAGGGCGCCAGTGCATACAATAACAAGGTCAGCAACATGGCAAATAAAAATGGTCCCAGAATACGCTGGCAGCGTTGCCGGCTATAGGCCAAGCCTGAAAACTGTCGATGGCGATGGATATTGTGACGGATGGAATGTCCAATCAGATAGCCGCTTAGAACAAAGAACATCATCACTGCGGCTTGTCCGAGCAGACGCACACCCGAATAGAGGGTTTGATCCAGCGGACCAATAAAGGCCTGAAAACAGTGGCTGAACAGCACCAGAATGGCACTCCATCCGCGCAGGCTTTCCAGCTGCAGGCTGAGCTGCGGCGAGAGCGGACGATAGTGCCAGAACATGGTCTAGCCTACGATCTGCAGGGTACTGGCCCCAGCACCAATTGGTTTGACCTGAATTTGGACCGGAATCCGTTCGTGAATTTCCTGAATATGGGAAATCAGCACCACTTTACGGCCCTGGCTTTGCAGCCGGTCGAGCGCATTCATGACCATATGTAGCGAGGCCGGATCGAGCGTCCCAAAGCCTTCATCAATAAACAGCGATTCCAGTTTCATGGAGCCGGAGGCCATATTGGCAATGGCCAGTGCCAGCGCCAGTGATACCAGGAAGGTTTCACCCCCCGATAAAGACAGTACCGGCCGGATTTCGCCATTCATGTCATGATCCAGAATCGCGAGGCCCAGACTGTTGGGAATACGTTGTAGCTGATAACGCGGCGCCAGTGGCTGCAGTTGCTGGTTGGCATGTTCCACCAGAATATCCAGATGATGTTCCTGGGCAATTTTCTGGAATTTGGTGCCTTCCTTGCTGCCAATTAAATCGGCAATCCGGCCCCAGCGATATTCTTCAGCCTGAATTTTTTCAATCTGGCTCTGGAATTTGGACAGTTGTGCCTGCGCCTGTTGCTGCATACGTAACTGGGTTTCCAGCTGGTTAAACTGCTCCTGTAAGCTGTTTTTTTCCTGTTCCAGCTGTTCCAGTTGGGTGGTGACCTCATCATAACTGACAGTTGGTTGCTGGGCCTGATGCTGCTGGAATTGCTCCTGCAATACATCCAGCGCACTTTGTGCACTGAGCATGGCTTGCTGTTGTTGCTGGATGGCCTGACGCATGGCCTGCCAGCTGGCCAGATCAATACCCAGACACTGCTCAATCTTCTCGGCAGTGAACTGTGGATGCTGGCTTTGCCACTGCTGAATGTTGTGCTGTAGCTGCTGTACACTTTCCAGAAGCTGCTGCTGGCGTGTATGCAGGTCTTGCTGTTTCAGCTGCGCCTGCTGGAATTGCTGTTCCAGCTGACGGCAGTGCAGGTGTTGCTGTTCTACCTGCTGCTGGAGTTGTTGCTGCTGCTCTCGTAACAGCTGCTGCCAGGCTTTGCCGGTATCCAGCACCTGTCCAGCATGTTGCTGGCTGAGATCACGTACCTGCTGGCGCAACTGGCTGCCTTGAGTTTGTGCATGGGTAAGGTCATTGCTCAGCTGTTGCTGTTGCTGCTGATAGAACTGTAGTTGCTGTTCGCCGTCTTTGATCTGGCGCTGTAATTCCTGCTGCTGTTGCAGGCATTGCTCGCGCTGTTGCAGGTATTGAGTCCGGCTGCTCAGCAGGGCAATAAGAGTCTGACACATCTCGGCCTGGTTCGCCCATTGCGCTTGCTGGGCCGGTTCCAGTGCCTGGGTAACCGGTTCAATCAGTTGTTCCAGCTGCTGGAATTGCTGACAGAGTAACTGCAGGGACTGAATCTGTTGCTGCAAATGTTGCAGCTGCTGGGTCTGGCTTTTCAGCTGTTGCTGGCGAGTTTTTAGCTGCTGTAACTGCTGTTGCTGCTGATTTAGCTTGTGTTGCAGTGTGGTCTGCAAGGCGGTCAGATCGTGTGCTGTATCATCCAGCTGTGTGCTTGGGCTGAGCTTTTGAACCTGCTGCAGTTTCTGTTGCACACTGTCTTGAAGCTGGCTAGAGCGTAGCTGTTTCTGTTCCAGCAGGGTTTGCTGTTTGGAATGTTGTAGTTGTAATTGCTGGAGCTGCTGCTGGCACTGCTGTTCCTGCTGCTGGGCCTGTTGTAACTGGGTGTCCTGCACCGACTGCAGTGCAGATTCCAGCAAATCCTGATGACTGACAAATGGATGCTCAGTGCTACCGCAGACCATACACGGCTGTTCTGCTTGCAGCTGCTGACGCAACTCCTGCACACTTTGTGCCTGCAATAAACGCTGCTGGGCAAAAATCTGTTCCAGCTGTTCACGTGCCGTCTGGGCATTCTGGTAGTGCTGCTGTGCTTCAGTTTGCGCCTGTTGCAAGCTGCTTAGCTCGGCCTGAAGCTGGGTCATGTGCTGCTGTAATTGCTGCTGTTCCTGCTGCTCGTTCAGCATGTGTTGTAACAGGAACAGGGCTTGTTCCAGCTGCTGGCTGTGTTGCTGGTGCTGTACCTGCTGCTGTTCCAGTTCTGTGGCTTGCTGTTCCAGTTCAGCCATTGAGCCGGCCTGCTGGAGCGCATCGGCCTGTTGCTGTTTTACATCATCTAGCTGCTGTTGCAACTGGGCCAGTGAACTGTGCGCATGTGCCGGTGCCTGCTGCTGTAGCTGTTGCTGCAGTTTCTGAAATTGCTGCAAGCGTTGCAAAATACTGTGCGGCTCACGGTCAAATACTGCCAGAAAGGCATGCTGGACCGATTGCTGTTCCAGATGTTCTAAATGCGTATGCAACTGCTGTAAGTGCTGTTGCTGGCCGTGCTGCTGGGTGGTTAGTGGCGTAATTTTTTCATGTTGAATCTGTTTCAGCTGGGCATCGGCTTCTTTATAGCGCTGAATCAGATGCTCAATCTGGCCATCCAGCTGTAGTGCCTGTTCTAACACGGGTTGTAACTGTAGCTGTTCTTTCTGCTGTTGTTGCGCGCTGTGCTGCAATTGTTCCAGCTGCTGCTGTGCCTGCTGATGCTGCTGTTCACAGTGTTGAAATTCCGGCTGGAATTGCTCAAGTTGCTGCGCCAGCTGTTGCTGTTGCAACTGTTGCTGGCGCTGCTGCAGATACTGTTCACGGATTTCCTGAAACTGGTCCAGCTGCGCCAGCAGGTCACGCTGCGGCTGCATTTTCTGGTTGGCATCGACCTGCACCAGATAAAATTCTTTTTTGGCCTGAATTTCACTGTGCAGACGATGTTGCTGCTTGTACCAGCTTAAATCATTCAACAGCAGTTTTTCGCTTTGCAGTTTTTCATGCAGACTCAGTTTGCTCTGGGCATGCTGCTGTTGCAGGGCTTGTAGCTGCTCATCACTAAGCAACTCAATATGCCCCATCAGTTGTTGTAACTGTTCTTTTTCGCTGCGAATCTGGCGGATTTTTTCAAAGGCTTTCTGACTGACCAGACTGAAAATATGGGAATTGGTCAGATATTCCAGCAAGTCGGCGCGGTCCTGATCTTTGGCCTTTAAAAACGCACCCACTTCAGACTGGGCCAGCAAGACGGCGCGGGTAAACTGCTCAAAACTCAGCCCAATCAGCTTTTCAACAGTCGGGGTGCATTCCGAAATTTTCTGGGTCAGCACGCGCTGATCTTCCACAGCGGTAATCGCGCGTTCGACTTTTAAATTGCCATCGACCTTGTTACGGGCGCGGCGCACTTCCCAGCGTGCCAGATAACGCTTTTGATCCAGCGCAATAAATTCCAGTTCGGCAAAGCCTTGGGTACAGCCGCGGCGCAGAATATTTTTAGAATCTTTAATCGAGATGCCCTGACCGCTGGCATCTTTAAGCGCCCCGGCAGCGCCGTTTAAGCGCGGAATCTGGTCATACAGCGCCAGACACATGGCATCGAGCAGGGTCGATTTACCGGCCCCAGTTTTTCCGGTAATCGCAATCAGGCCGGCATGAGCCAGCGGTGCGCTTTCAAAGTTGATGTCCTGGGTGCCGGCAATAGAAGCCAGATTATTCAGACTTAAACGTAAAATTTTCATGTCTGATCCTTATGGCTGTTCTTGTTCAAGGCTATGCTGCGCTTCAATCAGCAGCTGCATAAAATCTCGCTCGACCGAGGCATCCGGCTGATAGCCCATTTTGCTCCACAACTGTTTGAATAAGCTGTCCGGTGTGGGCGGGGCCAGATCAATTTTGGACTGATCTGCGGCCTGATCTTCCTGTGGGGTGTAGACCCGGCAAATGCGTAACAGGCGATAGCGCTGTTCCGGTAAGGTCTGTTCAATCTGCTGGCGTAAATCGACCGGTGGTGGTACATCGGTGCTGTATTCAATTTCCAGATAATCACGCTGGCAGATGCGTTCCACCGTACCTTGCGGGAGGGCTTTCAGTTGCTGAAACACTTCATCCAGACTGCCGCGAATACGGTGCAGCTGTACACTGCGCGGAATCAGCAGTGAGCCCAGTTGCAGGCGCTGTTCGGGCGCAGCCTGCGGGTCAATCTTGACCTCGAGCACCTGATGCTTGTACTGGATTTCACTAAAAGACAGCGGAATTGGAGAGCCGCTATAGCGGATATGTGGATGCTGGACTTTTTGCGGTTTATGCAGATGCCCCAGCGCGACATAGTCAATCACATCATCAAATAGGGCAGTGGAAAGTGCTTCTTCATGACCAATAATGATCGGCCGTTCTGAATCTGAGGTTTCGCCACCTTGCATATGCGCATGTGACATCAGGATTAATGCCTGATCTTCCGTTTTACGCCGTTTGGCTTCGGCAATCAGCTGCTGATGCAAATAGGCAATCGCATTCTGGGCGTTCTGGGTCTGCTCATTCAGTCCGGTAATTTCCGCAGTGCGTAAAAATGGCAGAGTCAGACACCAGGCAATAACTTTGTTTTCGGCATCATAAATTGGCACCAGTAAACGGTCGAGATCCAGCTGGTTGTCGGCATTGCGCTGAATCACCCCAACCGCCTTGGCCTTAAACTTGGCCAGCAACGGTTCCACCTGTTCAATGCGGTAGCCGGAGTCATGGTTGCCGGCAATCATCAGGGTCTGCATGTGCGGTGCAATGGCGTGGGCATCGGCCAGAAACTGGTACAGCTGGCGCTGCGCGCTGGAGGCCGGGTTAATCACATCAAAAATATCCCCGGCAATAAACAGGGCATTCGGCTGTTTTTCCTGGATTTGTTCTAATAACCAGTCTAAAAACTGTGCATGTTCATATTCACGATCGTGGTTATGGAAAAATTGCCCCAAATGCCAATCTGACGTATGAAAAAAATGCACTGCCATGTCATCAACCTGTTTTGCTTTAGGCAAGCATACTATAGCTGAGGGCGAAATTTAAAATTCTGTACCGATATAAAACGCTAAGGTTTAATCTTTATTGTCCTGAAGATGAGTGCTGCTCACCAGCAAAGGCCAGACAAATAAAAGCCGACGATTCGAGTGATGATAAATCGTCGGCCAAATAAAAAGTGCGATGAACAAAGCATTTGGCTGCTATACAAAAACTTGATTCACATTCGCTTATTGCTTTAGCAAAGCTTCCCGAAAAATTTGTGGATGCCGTTACAAATTCGCCGGAGATGAAGCTTGTGCCCTATATAACGCCTGTTCGGGCACAACGGTTGACAGGATCATGCAAAAAAAATCAATTTTTTTTATACTAGTTGCTTATGGCTCAGGTAGACAGTTTAATGATTTCTCTAACACGTTATTTTCTCTGGTTTTTATTTTTCTGTCTGATCTTTACCTGTATCTGCGGGGTACTGGCTGCATTGTTACCGGCAGGTGTGGGCGGCATTTTAACCGCAGTGCCTTACTTGGTTGCCATGATCTGGGTGCTGTTTAAATTTTTAAAACAGCAGCAGCGCGCACCGTCTCAGGCCGAGCGTAAAAAGCTGACCTTGGGTTTTAGCCTGATTTTCTGGGGCTATAATCTGGCCTTTTTATTACTCGGCATCTGGATTTTTTCCCGTCAGAATCCAACCATCTGGCAGGATTTTCTGCTGTATTTACAGCAGCCGCAATTTTTAAGCGTGGTGGTGATTATGTGGTTATTAATTGCCATTCCGCTGTATCTGCTGACGTACTGGTTTTATGGTAAACAGGCGCAGCGGATGGCGGCCAAAATGTTTGGTTCACAGCATCAGGGCTAAATCATCTGGTGTATTTCCCTTCGCCTCATCTCGGGTAGGGGAATCGATCCGATCTTAACTGGCCAGGGCAGCGCGCTGTAAACGGGCCGGACTATAAGCCTCCGGAGATACATCTGGGGGCTGGCCCAATAGCAGTTGACGCAGCAAACGCGCAGAGGCTGGTGCCATACATAAGCCATTGCGGAAATGGCCAAAATTGGCCCACAGATTGTCAAACTCCGGCATCAAGCCAATATAGGGAATACCGCCGTCTGGTGAGCCCGGGCGTAAACCGGCCCATTGCTTGATGATGGGCAGGTCTTTTAAGGCTGGCACCATGGCATAGCTGGCCTCCAGAATATTGGCCGTGGTATCGGCATTCAAACGGGTATCAAAGCCCTGTTCTGCCATACTGGAACCACAGACAATATGGCCGTCCTGACGCGGAATCAGATACATGACTTGATTCATGCACATGGTGGGCAGCCAGTTTTCTGGAGTTTTAAACAGTACCATCTGTCCATGTACCGGACGTACCGGAATCTGTACATCAAGCTGCTCGGCCCAGCGCGCTGACCAGGCGCCGGTGGTCAAGACATAGTCATCGGCCTGATAACGCTGTCCGGCCTGATCGACAATAGCGCATACCTGCTGACCGTGCAGTTCTAGGCGTTCAATCGGGCAGTGTTCAAACAGCTGCACCCGTGGATGCTGCTTTAAATAGCACAGAATTGACTGTAATAAACGCGGATTACGCACATTGGCCAGCTGCGGGAAATAGATGGCCTGCTGGAACTGTGCGGAAATATGCGGATTCAGCTGATGCAGTTCGGCGCTGTGCAGATGCTTTGCCTGCTGCATGGGTTGCTGAAACAGCTCGGCGAAATTCAGGCCAATGTCAAAATCGCTTTCATCAAAAATCAGCATACCGGTTTCATGGATCTGAAAATCAATGCCGGTGTCAGGCTGAAGTTTGGCATTCCAGCGCAGATATTCAGTTTTGGCCGATTGCGCCAGCACATTTACCGCAGCCGGATAACGCCACGGATACATTGGAGAGAGAATACCACCACCGGCCCAGGAGGCCGCCTGACCGGATTGCTGCTGATCAAAAATACTGACCGAGCAGCCCTGTTCCAATAGCTCCAGCGCCGACATCAGTCCACTAATGCCGGCGCCAATCATGGCAATGTGCTTCATTGCAGTGGCAATATCCTTATTTCATGTCTTTGAGTTTGAGTGCGGCTTCTTCTGCAAAGTAGGTCCAAATGCCATCGGCACCGGCACGGCGGCAGCTCATCAGCGATTCAATGATCACGCTGTCGGATAACCAGCCATTTTGAATGGCAGCAGCCAGCATCGCGTATTCGCCACTGACCTGATAGACAAAAGTCGGCACAGCGAAGGTATCTTTGACTTCACGGACAATATCCAGATACGGCATACCCGGTTTGACAATGACCATGTCGGCGCCTTCCTGAATATCCAGCGCGATTTCATGCAGCGCTTCTGCACGGTTGCCAATATCCATCTGGTAATTGTATTTATTGCCGCCTTTTAAATTGCTGGCCGAACCGACGGCATCCCGGAACGGGCCGTAAAAGCTGGAAGCATATTTGGCCGAGTAAGCCATAATATTGGTATAGATATGACCTTGTGCTTCCAGTGCCTGACGGATAGCACCAATACGGCCATCCATCATGTCGCTTGGCGCAACCACATCGGCACCGGCTTCGGCATGGCTTAAGCATTGCTTGATTAAGGCTGCTACGGTTTCATCATTCAGCACATAACCACTGTCATCAATAATGCCATCCTGACCATGGGTGGTGTACGGATCGAGGGCGCCGTCGGTAATCAACACCATCTCCGGGAGTTCTTTTTTCAGTAAACGGACCGTGCTTTGTACCAGGCCATCTTCGCGCCAGGCAGCTTCGGCGGTCAGACTTTTATCTTCTTGTGGGGTGACCGGAAACAGCGCCAGTTTAGACACACCCAGTTCCAGCAGGCGCTCGGCTTTTTTCAGCAGCAGATCGGCCGACAGGCGCTGAATGTTGGGCATGCTTGGAATATCTTGGGTCTGGTTTTGACCGGGTAAAACAAATACTGGATAAATGAGATGATCAACCGTGAGCTGGGTTTCTCGCACCATGGCACGTAGCTGGTCATTTTTACGGATACGACGCATACGAGTGGCAGGAAATGCGGGACGATTGAACGTATAAGTCATAACAATCTCACTGATCAGTATTAAACTAGGCAATATTGTAGACCCATAAACAGGATTGTGGGGCAAAATACATGCGTTTTTTCTCAATTTAAGGTAATTGGCCAATTTATGAGCGATATGGCAAAAAAGTGGACCGGAGGCATTCATTTGGGTTCGAAAGTAGATATTGATGTCGTCTTACAGCAATTGTGTCAGGCCTTTAACAGTTCACCATTTTTCAAGCATAACGGCATGCAGATGCGGGTGGTGGATCAGCAGATTGAAGCCTATATCGAGATGCAGCCGCAGCTGATTGGCAATGTGGCTTTCCAGATTTTACATGGCGGGGTTGCTGCGACAATTCTGGACAGTGTGGGCGGGATTGTGGCGATGGGCGAGCTGTATAAGCGCACCAAGCCGGAGCAGTTACCTGATACCATCAAGAAAGTGACCCGATTGGCCACGGTGGATATGCGGGTGGATTATCTGGCGCCGGGGCGAGGCAAATATTTTACGGCCCGTGCTGAAACCCTGCGTTTGGGCCGTAAAGGCTGTACCATGCGCATGACTCTGGTCAATGATGAACATAAAGCTATTGCCACCGCAATTGCGTCTTATGCTTATTAATCCAAATGGATTGATTGGCAGATAAAAAAACAGGCTCAATCGGGCCTGTTTTTTATTTGGATCAGTCGCGGTGAATAGCGTAAAAATCAAGCTTGAGCGATTTCGCGGGTATTCGCCGTTTAAAGATCGGAACGGGCACGTTTTAGCGCCTGTTGCCATTTTTGCAAATGTGCCTGACGCTGATCTTTTCCCATACCGGGTTCAAATGCGCGTTCCAGCTGCCAGTTATCGGCAATATCACTTAAGCTGTTAAACACCCCGGATTTAAGCCCGGCCATTGCCGCTGCGCCCCAGGCGGTGGATTCTCGCATTTGCGGCCTTAACACTGGCACATTGAGCAGATCGGCCTGAAACTGCATTAGCATATCATTACAGCTGGCGCCGCCATCGACCCGTAATTCTTTGAGCGGTTGCTGAATATCTGACTGCATCGCGCTGAGAACATCGGCCACCTGAAAGGCAATTGCTTCAAGCGCTGCCCGGGCGATATGGGCTTTGTGAGTGCCACGCGACATACCGCAGAGCAGGGCACGCGCATCACTGTCCCAATGCGGCGCACCTAGACCGGTAAAGGCCGGCACCAGCACCACGCCATCGGTATCGCTGACCTGACTGGCCAGCTGTTCGACCTCGGCACTCTGTTGAATGATGCCCAAACCATCGCGTAGCCATTGCACAATCGCACCGGCCATAAACACACTGCCTTCAAGCGCATAATGGGTCTGGTTCTGGCATTGCCAGGCCAGGGTGCTGAGCAGCTTATTCTGGCTGTATTGCAGCGTCGAACCGGTATTAAACAGCATAAAGCAGCCGGTACCATAGGTGTTTTTGGCCATGCCCGGCTCAAAACAGGACTGGCCGAACAGGGCCGATTGCTGATCGCCCAGAATGCCACTGATTGGAATTCGGGCGCCGAGTAAGCCGGCAGCGGTATCGGCCACATAATGATCGGAACTGATGATTTTTGGTAAGACCGAAGCGGGAATCTGAAAAAGTTGCAGCAGTTCTTCATCCCAGCTTTGGGTTTGTAAATTCATGAGCATGGTGCGTGAGGCATTGCTGACTTCAATTACATGCTCGGCGCCTTGGGTCAGGTTCCAGATTAGCCAGCTATCGACGGTACCAAAGGCAACATGCCCCTGCGCTGCCAGTTCGGCCAGACCGGGAATATGCTTAAGCAACCAGACCAGCTTGCCGGCACTAAAATAAGGGTCAATTAATAATCCGGTGGTCTGCTGTATTTTTTGTTGCAGTCCCTGTTGCAGCAGCTGATTACACCAGTCGGCTGCGCGCCGGTCTTGCCAGATGATGGCCGGAGCCAAGGGCTGGCTATTGCGTTTGTCCCAGACGATAGTGGTTTCCCGCTGGTTAGTGAGGCCAATGGCATGAATATCTTTGGCCAGAATCCGTGCGGACGCCAGCGCCTGTTGCACCACAGCCATCTGGCTGCTCCAGATTTCCTGGGCATCCTGTTCCACCCAGCCGGATTGCGGGGTGTTGATTTGGGTTTCGCGTTGCGCGCTAGCCTGAACCTGTCCATGTTCATTAAAAATAATCGCGCGACTTGAGGTCGTGCCCTGATCCAGGGCGAGTAAATAAGTCATAATTTATACTGTTATCTGACTTGAAATTTAAAATATTAGCGCAATTATGTTATTAAGCGCAGATCTTGCGGTGAATAGTTGTGAAATGATCTCGTAATTTTCAACTTTTATGCTATGATGGTGCTGTAGTCTGGGGGTGTTATTGGCTTCGACGCTGATGATGAAACTCATAGATGCATGCCGAGAGCGCATTTTCTCTCGTAAATCAAATTTGCATTTAAATAGTCGCAAACGACGAAACTTACGCTCTAGCTGCCTAAGGGCCGCTTGTCCGCTTCACTGAATACTTGTGGTCAGTGAACCCGACCGAAGCGAACGCACACAAGTCCGTATAGAGCCAAGCCTCGGGGCTTTATACCAAACTTAGAGGATCGCACTTTGAACCCTGTTCGTCGGGTCTTAAAGTGTTAAAACAATAGACGATATCTAAGCATGTAGTATTCTCGAGCGTAGTGTTGGCGGACGCGGGTTCAACTCCCGCCACCTCCACCAGAATTTATTTTATAAATCAGCCACTTATGTAAGTGGCTTTTTTATTTGCCACATTTTTGCCACATTTTTATTTCAACAAGTAGAAATATCAGTGGCCTTATGCTGTGTGTGCCACGCTTAATTTTGCAATTTCTTGCTTGTTCTTATCCCCATGCAGCCACTTGGTATAACGCTTAATCAGCATCTGTGTAAGCGTCCGCTGAGCCCCACTTTTTCTAACTCATTAATACCGCGATAGTGTCCACTAAAATTTAAGTGGACACCTATTTATGGATTTAAAGACAGTTATAGACACTGCACCAACGCTAAAAAAGCCCCGTCGAACCTTCACGGCTGAATTTAAACATCAACTTATTCAGCAATGCCAGCAGCCAGATACATCGGTGGCTAAGGTCGCAATGCAACATCAGATCAATGCCAATCTGTTGCATAAATGGATTCGTCAGTCCAGATCAATGGTTCCATCATTAACAATCTCATCCATTCCACAGATCGACTTCCTTCCCGTCATTCTTCACCCGACGCCAGTCAAACAAGAAGCACCTCCGCCACCTGTGCCAGAGAAGAAAGCTACCGCTCATATCAGGATTCCATTACATGATGAACAATGTTCCGTAAAGGATCAGATGATCGAAATCGAATGGCCGGTGGAGTCAGTAACTGAATTACTGCTTTTACTTCAGGGCTTGATCAAATGATCCGTATCGATGAAATCTGGTTGTCTACCCAGCCCATGGACATGCGTGCGGGTATGGATACGGCCATGGCGCAGATTATGAAAGCCTTTGGCTCAATCAAACCGCATTGCGCCTACCTGTTCTGTAATAAACGTGGCCATCGTATGAAAGTGCTGGTACATGATGGACTGGGCATCTGGCTGTGTGCCAGGCGGCTGGAACAGGGAAAATTCCACTGGGCTAAAGTTCACCAGGGTGAAAACGTAGCTCTCAGTCCAGAACAGTTACAGGCACTCATTCAGGGTTTGCCCTGGCA
>NZ_VPBR01000018.1:0-40539 GCF_013418645.1 Acinetobacter sp. YH12132 | reverse complement strand
AATAATTCAAGTGAATTTGTTTGAAAGAAGAACTTTAAAAGCTTTATTTTCACCCGATAAAATACCCATAAAACAAGAGGAAGCTCAAATGAGCTTCCTCTTGTGAAAAATTGTGGGACAGCAATGGCCCGAAGGCGCCCCCAAACAAGCTTTGCATCAAGAGAGTGTTTTAGAAGCGATAACCGATTTTCATACCATATGCTAAAGCATAATTATTTTCGAATTGGCCTACAGGTTTGCCACCGGTTTGCGCAATTGCATCACCTAACCAGAGGTATTTAACACCGCCGGCAATAAAGTAGTTGGCAGCAGGGCTGTATTGAGCCCCTAGACCTAGGCTCCAATAACCTTCTGTTGGACCTAAAGTGGTGACAGGGTTGCCTGCACCAGAGTCATAACCTACAGAAGCAGAACCAGACCAATGACTATTAAACTTGCGACCCACGCCTACGGTTGCAGACCATTGATCATCTGAATAGTCAATAAGGTTATTGCCAGAAGCTGCATTTAAAAACTTTGGTGTGACCGCAAATTGATCCCAATGTGCCCAACGGATATTGGCAAAAGCTAAAGTGTTGGCTGCAACACCTGTTTGAAAATCAATGTTTACTGATTGCGGAGTTACAACTTCAGTGAGTGCATTTGGTCGTTGAATTGCACCAAACCCAAAAGTTTCTGTAGTATCAAGTTCATGTTTGATTTCTGAACGATAGGTAACTGCAGTTTTTAACGCGATTTCTGGAATTTGATAAGCAAAACCAGCAAGCCAACCGTATGCTTCATCTTCTTTTAAATTAATGTCGTAGCTGCCAAGTTTAGAAGCACCCCCGTACGCAAGTCCACGTAAAGATACTGTACCTTGTACGGTTTGATAAACAGGACCCGCGTAGAAATTCCAGTTTTCTGTAGGTTGGTAACCAATTAAAGCTGAAAGATTGTGTGTTTCTACTTCTACTTGGGTTGCTTCACCATTCGCGCCAAAAACTGGATTATTTGAAGGGTAGAGAGATTCGGCGCCAAATGGTTGGTCATATAAAAGACCTATAGAAATGTGTTCAGTTGCTTGTACTTTAATCGCAGCAGAAGGGAAATAATAATCTTCTGCCATATCGTTAACTTTCAATTGATTAGATTGAACTTTGGGATCTAAAACTGAAATACCTGCTTCTGCATAATTACCCGGTTGTAAAAATGCAGCAATAGATTGACCAGAACGGTCTAAGCCAGCAGCAAGCGCAGGTGTAAGTGGGAGAGTGCTAAGTAAAATAGCCGAATAAATTTTATTGAGCTTCATGGTCGTTCCCTGATGCTTTATGTAACAAAAAGTGCAGGAAAAGTAACATATTTGAAAAAAGAGTAAATGCTCAACTTCGCAGAATAAATGAACTGAATAAGTTATAAATAGCAGTTGATTAGAGTGAAAGTACTATTTTCAGGTCTTAAGTAAATGAATTTTATTAAATAATTTTTTAGGGTGGTATTTGGGTAAATATGTGTTTAATTGTTTTAAATTTGAACATTTAGTTAACACTTGTATAAAAAAGAGGAGTTTTAAGTGCAAAAAAAGCCACCTCGAAGGGTGGCTCTTTTGAAAAATATTGGAATTAGAAGCGGTAACCCATTTTTAGACCGTAGCCCCAAGCATCGTTATCTTCAAATTCTGCTACATATGAATCTGAGCCGAAGTCCGAAGCTACTTGCGCTTTAGCATCACCAAGCATGAAGTATTTTACGCCACCAGCAATAAAGTAGTTTGCTGCTGGGCTAAATTGTAAACCTAAACCTACGTTCCAATAACCTTCTGTTGGACCAAGGGTGGAAACAGGGTTACCTGCACCAGAGTCCCAACCTACAGAAACGTTACCTGCCCATTGTTCATTAAATTTACGGCCTACACCAACAGTTGCAGAAATTTGGTCATCGGTATAACCCACAATATCAAAGCCATTTGGATTATTTGGTGCAGCTCCTACTGCTCCTAAGACTTCAGAAACTGCCCCAAATTGTTCAGGACGAATCGTAAACTCTTTCCAGTTTACCCAGCGTACATTGGCAAAAGCTACAGTATTTGCCATTACACCTGTTTGGAAATCCAGGTTTACAGATTGAGGAGTAGTGATTTTTGTTGAAGAAACAACATCATAAACAGGATTTTGAGCTGCCATAGCAAGAATATTACTTTGACCATACTCATTAGTGCTTAAGTCATGGTCAATTTCTGAACGGTAGGTAAGAGAGGCTTTTAAAGCGATTTCAGGGATCTGGTATGCTAAACCAGCAAGCCAACCTACTGCAGAATCTTCTTTCATATCTGCATTATAGGCACCTAAAGCAAGATCACTGCCGTATGCAAGACCACGTAACTGCACATTACCTTTTGCTGTTTGATAAACTGGACCACCGTAAATATTGAAGTTCTCCGTTGGTTGGAAACCAAAGAGCATAGTTAAATTTTGAGTATCTACTTCAACCTGAGTACTTTCGGTTCCATTATGGAAAACCCCACCAGCTGTAGGATGAGAAAAGTCTCCTGTTGAATATGTAGCTGCAGCTCCAAATGGTTGGTCGTAAATTAAACCAAAAGAGAATTTTTCAGTAAGTTGTAGCTTAAGGGTAGCGCTAGGAAAGTAATAGTCATCCGCCATGTCACTTAAGCCTGTACCCTGATAGTCTGGAGCTAATGGAGCAGCGGCGCCAGCTGGTACCCAAGAGTCACTTACTTTACCTGTAACTTTTGGATCTAAAACAGAAAGACCTGCTTCAAAATAGTTGCCTGGTTGTAAAAAACCAGCGATAGATTGACCAGAACGATCTAAAGCTGCGGCAAAAGCACCGGTCATTGGTACTGTCGCCAAAATCATTGCTGCGCTAAGCGTTTTTAATTTCATTCTTCATTTTCCCTTGATGCACAAAGTTTTAACAAAATTTTCTGATGCTTGTTTGTTTGTTGACTCTGGAGAGATCAGTGTTTTATCACTGAAATCCTTTGTTACTCCATGTGACAAAAATAGCACAATTAAAATAAGAGTAAATGCTCTACATGAACTATTGAGTATAAAATCCAATGTCATTAGAGCTTAAACTCTAAATTAATCTTTTTTTGTTGTTGTTAGTTATTGATAAATAATAGAAAAATTATAAAAATAGATGTTTTTTCAATATTTTTAATTGATTGAAATTTGATCGATTTTGGTGGTTAAAAATTTGAGGCTTATTTATGTGAAACTATAATTTTTGAGATTTAATTCAAAATTTTAGAGACTCGCGTGCTCTTAAAAAATCAGGTGATTAGTGGGTTAAAAACAGAAGCAGCTATTTGGCTGCTCCTGATCTGTGTGATTTAAGCTGCATCTAGTCCTGTTGTGATTAGCTTAGCCCCTGTAGCAGCCTGAATTTGTGCAACAGTCACATCTTTGGCCAGTTCTACGAGCTTTAAGCCCTGTTCAGTCACATCAATCACGCCGAGATCACTAATAATCCGGTTGACGACGCCTTGACCGGTCAGGGGTAGACTACATTCGGAAAGTAGTTTTGGGCTGCCATCTTTGGCACAGTGTTCCATGAGCACCACGACTTTCTGTACCCCAACCACCAGATCCATGGCGCCGCCCATGCCTTTGACTTTTTTACCTGGAATCATCCAGTTAGCCAGATCGCCACGTTCCGACACCTCCATGGCACCTAAAATGGCAATATTGACATGCCCCCCACGAATCATAGCGAAGGACTCTGCGCTCGAGAAAAATGATGCACCCGCTTGTGCGGTTACAGTCTGTTTCCCGGCATTAATTAGATCGGGATCAACTGTGTCCTGAGTCGGAAACTCACCAATGCCCAGCAGGCCATTTTCAGACTGTAGCCAGACGTTGATATGTTCTGGAATATAGTTAGCAACCAGGGTGGGCAGGCCAATCCCTAAATTAACATAAAAGCCATCTTGCAGCTCAAGCGCAGCACGCTGGGCCATTTCATTTCGGGTCCATGCCATGGTTTAAGCCTCCGCCTTTAAGGTCATCTGTTCAATCCGCTTTTCGGGTGTGCTGTTCAGTACCACGCGGTTGATATAAATTCCAGGTAGATGAATCTCATCCGGGTCCAGCTCGCCGATTTCCACAATCTGCTCGACTTCCGCAATGCTAAATTTGCCGGCCATGGCACATTCAGGATTAAAGTTACGGGCAGTTTTGCGGAATATTAGATTTCCAGCTTTATCTGCCTTATAGGCTTTAATCAGGGCAACATCAGCCGTTAAGGCGTGTTCCAGAATATAGGATTTTCCTTCAAATTCACGAACTTCTTTGCCTTCGGCAATCAGCGTGCCGACCCCGGTTTGTGTATAAAATGCCGGAATCCCCGCGCCGCCAGCACGTAATTTTTCTGCCAGTGTGCCTTGAGGGGTTAGTTCCACTTCCAGTTCACCACTTAAATACTGGCGTTCAAATTCCTTATTTTCACCAACATAGGAGGAGACCATCTTTTTAATCTGTTTGGTCTGTAGCAGTTTGCCCAAACCAAAATCATCGACCCCAGCATTGTTGGAAATACAGGTCAGTCCAGTCACTCCGGTATTTTTTAGCGCTTCAATTAAGGCTTCAGGAATGCCACAGAGGCCAAAACCACCTACCGCGAGCGTTTGATGATCGGCCACCACATCGGCCAACGCCAGCTCAGCAGTTGCTACTACTTTATTCATCTGTTTTAACCTGCTTGTTTAGCTGTCGACTTTGGCACTGCCAGCGTTGTTGTCTAACTCGGAGGCATGCAGGAAATGGGTATGATGCGGCGCGCGTTTGGTTTTGCTCCATTGCTCCAGCATTTCATGCTTCATGTCTTCGGTAATCAGGGCGATTTTTTCTGGCGCAGCTTCATCATCGTAGGCCAGTTCCAGACGATGGCCATTCGGATCAAAAAAGTAAATTGAATGGAAAATGCCATGATTGGTCACGCCTAAAACCTCGACGCCATTGGCTTCCAGATGAGCTTTGGCTTCGAGCAGTGCAGCGCGGTCTTTGACTTTCAGGGCAATATGCTGCACCCATTTCGGGGTATTTTCATCGCGGCCCATTTCAGGCTGGGTCGGCAGTTCAAAAAAGGCCAGTACATTGCCATTGCCTGCATCGAGGAATAAATGCATGTATGGGTCAAAGGCTTTGGTCGACGGCACATAGTCTTCGGCAAAAGCCAGAATAAAGTCCATATTCAAGTTTTTTTTGTACCACTCGACGGTTTCTTTGGCATCTTTACAGCGATAGGCAACATGGTGAATTTTTTCAATTTGAATGGTCATGGTTCAATATCCTTATTGATGAATCTTAGGCGGCATCCGCTTGTGCTTCGGGGGCGGCCTGTTGAAATGCAGGCAGAGTGAGGCAATGGTTATAAATCGCGGCAATTTTTGGAAAATCGGTTAAATCGACATGAAAGCGCTGGGCGTTATAGACCTGTGGAATCAGGCAGCAGTCTGCAAAAGTGGGCTGATCGCCAAAACAGAAACGGCCATTGGAATCGGTCAATTGTGCCTCCAGACTCTGAAAGCCCAAAGTCACCCAATGCTGATACCATGCCGTTTTCTGTTCATCGCTGAGTTGTAGCGTTCCGCTTAAATATTGCAGCACGCGCAGGTTATTAATCGGATGAATATCGCAGGCAATGCTCTGGCAAAAGGCGCGGATTTTGGCGCGTTGCTGTAGATCGGCCAGTAACAGGGCTGGCTGCGGATATTTTTCTTGCAGATATTCCAGAATGCTCAGCGACTGGCTCAGCTGAAAATCATCCTCCACCCAGGCCGGAATCAGGCCGCTTGGGTTGATTTGACGATAGGCAGGCTGATGCTGTTCGCCGCCATTGTTTAGCAAATGTACCGGAATAATCTCAGCTTTTAGGCCCTTCAGGTTCAGCGCAATCCGCACCCGGTAAGCAGCTGAACTGCGAAAATAACTATACAGTTTCATGGGCAGCATCCTGCGCTTCATCTGTGGCAAAGTTAAATTGCACTGCAGGCAAGACGGTGCCGCTGACTTCACCAAAGCCAATACGCAGGCCATCTTTTTCACAGTAACCTTTCATGATCAGCGTGTCGCCATCTTCCAGGAAGCCGCGCTGTTGACCGTTGGCCAAAATTAACGGTTTGCTGGTGTTCCAGGTCAGTTCCAGCAAGGAGCCATAAGAATCCGGCGTTGGACCAGAAATGGTGCCGGAACCCATTAAATCGCCAACCTGAACATTACAGCCTGAAACGGTGTGATGGGTCAGCTGCTGTGCCATCGACCAGTACATATATTTAAAGTTGGTCTGGCAGATCACATCGCTCTGTTCCGATTGTGCGGCTTTGAGCTCAACCGACAAATGGATGTCATAGCTGTTATCGACCTGTTCTTCACGTAAATAGGCCAGGGGACGTGGCTCTTGCACCGGGGTACGGGTTTTAAACGGTTCCAGCGCCTCCATGGTCACAATCCATGGTGAAATGGATGAAGCAAAGGTCTTGGCATTAAACGGCCCTAAAGGCACATATTCCCATTGCTGGATATCACGTGCTGACCAGTCATTGAACAGCACCATGCCAAAAATATGCTCCCAAGCATTCTCAATCGAGATGGGTTCACCCAGTTTGTTGGGTTTGCCAACAATAAAGCCGGTTTCCAGTTCAAAATCGAGTTTACGGCAAGCCGAGAAAATTGGACGTTCGGCATTTGGTAACTTGATCTGGCCAGATGGGCGTACCACCGGTGTACCACTCACCACCACAGAACTGGCGCGGCCATTATAACCGACCGGTAATTCTGACCAGTTCGGTAATAGCGCATTTTTTGGATCGCGGAACATGCAGCCGACATTGGTGGCATGTTCTTTAGATGAATAGAAATCGGTATAGCCCGGAATATGTACCGGCAGATGCATATGCACTTCTGCCTGAGCGAAGAAAGCCTGTGCACGTAAACTGTCATTGTCACGTAATGTCGGGTTGTCGGCAGACAGCAGGCTTTGTAATTCCTGACGGATTTTGCGCCAGTTGTGTTGACCCGATTCAATAAATTTATTCAAGGTCGGCTGATTAAAATAACTTTCGCCGGCCTGAATGCTGAGAAAACCGTTCGCTTCCAGCATGGCCAAATCCACCACCCATTCACCTAAGGCTACACCAATACGGCGATGGCCCGTTGGGCTTTCGCTAAATACGCCATACGGCAGGTTCTGAATCGGGAAATCTGAATGTGCTGCAACGTCTACAAATGCTTGCTGAGTCATATGGGGTTCCTGCATATCTCGATGAAAACGGTCCAGTGTTTTCGATCTGGGGGAGTGATCTGGATCACTTGATTTTTGTCATAAATCTCATCATACTCATTTTTATTAATTACGCAATAGTTAATTAAATTACTAATATCGTAAAAATGTAAATAAAAGAATTCTGCAGAGATGCATTTATAAATCAGAACAGCACGCTAAAATGCTCGGTGTTTACAGGAGAGTAAAATTCTTATGTCAGAAAAGAATCAGGTGGGCGTGCAATCTTTAGAGGTGGGTTTAACCGTGCTGGATGCGCTGATGACCTATCGTCATCCGGTCATGCTCAAAGATTTATCTGAAAAACTGGCCATGCATCCGGCCAAGGTGCACCGTTATATGGTCAGTCTGGTACGTATGAATTATGCCAAGCAGCTGGAAGATGGTCGTTATGCACTGGGCGATCAGGCTTATCGTTTTGGTCTGAGCTGTATCCAGCGCAGTGACAGTCTGCAGGCGGCACAGGCACAGATTAATGAACTGCACCGGCATTTGGATTGTGGATTGCAGATTAGCAAATGGACGACGCAAGGCCCACTGATTGTACAGTGGCTGGAGCCGAATCAGCCAGTTTCGGTAATTACCCGTGTCGGTTCGATCATGCCGATGCTGAATTCGGCCACCGGCCGGGCTTATGCTGCGTTTATGCCGGAAGCATTGGTGCGACCTTTGCTGGAAAAAGAATGGCAGCAGCATCAGGCACAGCAGAAAGTGGTCTATCCGCAGAACTGGGATGAATTTTTAACTTTAAAACAGCAGATTCTAAGTGAAGGTGTGGCCACGGTCGCAGGCGATTTGCTGGCCGGAATTCATGCGATTTGTGTGCCGGTATTAAATCAGCACCATGAAATTGAATATGCGATTTCGGTGTTGGGCACTGCTTCGGATTTGCCGCTGGATATGCAGCATCCAAAAATCCAGTATTTAAGAGAGATGGCAGCACGTTTAAGCGCACAGTTACAGCCGATTTAAAATGGTGGGGGAATTCGCCAAGGCAGCTACGCGAGTTGCTTCATCTCGGTGAAGTGCTGAAGATAAAAAAGGAAGGAGATGCGCCTTCCTTTTTTATAGATACGATGGTGTGCCCTGCGGGACTCGAACCCACGCCGGTCGCTTAGGAGGCAACTGCTCTATCCAGTTAAGCTAAGGGCACAAAACGCCCTTAATTTAGCTGAAAAAAAGCTGAAAAAAAAGTTATTACCGAAGTAATAACTTTTTCTTTTGTCAGTAAAAATAACTTAGCTGTTTTTTTGTTTTAGCAATTTAAACAGACCCCACATCAGCACAATCCAGACCGGAATCATATACACCGATTCGCTAAAGCCTTGGGTCCACATAATGTACAGGATGGTGGCAATAAACAGCAGCACAATCACGTTACCCACAGGTGACCACAGTGCAGGGAAAGAGGTGGTTTGACCTGAGTTTTTCATGGCCTGAATAAACTTCAGGTGAGTCAGGGTAATCATGGCCCAGTTCAGTACCAAGGCACCGACCACAATATAAATCAGGTGGCTTAAAGCATCTTCCGGTACAAAGTAGTTCAACAATACACAGCCAAAAATCAGCAGGGCAGAGAACAGCACCGCAGGAATTGGCACGCCTTGCTTGTTCACTTTCAGGAATACTTTTGGCGCATTGCCTTGTTGGGCCAGACCGAACAGCATCCGGCTATTGGCATACATACCACTGTTATAAACCGACAGCGCCGCCGTTAAAATAATAAAGTTCAGCAGATGTGCCGCCCAGCCAATGCCTAACTGGCTAAAGATCATCACGAATGGGCTTTTATCCAGACCGCCCAGTTCCAGCTGATTCCATGGCACTAACGACAGTAAAATCGTCAATGAACCAACATAGAAAATCAGGATACGGAACACCACCTGATTGATGGCTTTGGGAATGGTCTTTTTCGGATCCTGCGCTTCTGCTGCTGCCATACCAATTAGCTCGATCCCGCCAAAGGCAAACATCAGGAAGGCCAGCATGAAGAATAAGCCTTCAAAGCCGTGCGGGAAGAATCCGCCATGGCTCCAGAGGTTGCTAAATGAAGCAGTCGAGTTGGCATCTGCGGTCAACAGGAGGTACAGACCAAAAATGATCATCGATACTACTGCGGCCACTTTAATAATTGCCAGCCAGAATTCTGATTCCCCATAAAATTTTACATTGCCGAGGTTGATCAGGGTAATGACAATAAAGAAAAACAGGACCGAGGACCAGGCCGGAATATGCGGCCACCAGTAGTTAATATATTTGGCGACAGCGGTGAGTTCGGTCATGGCGACCAGAATATATAAAATCCAGTAATTCCAGCCGGCCAGGAAGCCAGGGAATTTCCCCCAATAGCGATAAGCAAAATGGCTGAAAGAACCTGCAACCGGTTCATGAACAATCATTTCGCCCAGTTGGCGCATAATTAAAAATGCAATCAAACCCCCAATCGCATAGCCTAAAATAATAGAGGGACCTGCGGATTGGATGACTTGAGCGGAACCTAAGAATAAGCCAGTACCAATCGCGCCGCCCATGGCGATGAGTTGGATATGACGGTTCTTTAAGCCACGCTGAAGTTGAGAAGACTCGTTGTTCAAAGTGTTCAGCCCGACAATGTATAATAAGTGGCTCGATTGTAATAGATAGTTGCAAATTAGCCTAGTAGATCACCAGTCGCTTCAGAACAGCTCATAAAATCGAAAAATGGTCATTTTGTTGAAACAATAATTGAATCAAGATATTAATTTTATTGGCTATATTTTTTTAGGCTTGAAAATTTCAAGTCTACAGCCCAAGATTTGGGTAAATTTTATACTTAAGTCCAGTTCGCCTGATTTTTTAAGCAAAAGACGTTATCATTTAAAGCAAGCAAAAACCTTGCTTTGGATTATGTAATACAACGAAAAATCAAAGGATTAGATAAGAATGCGCTGCGCTCCACAAATTAAAATTGCAGCCACCTATATGCGTGGCGGTACCAGTAAAGGTGTCTTTTTCAAATTGGATGACTTACCAGTCGAAGCGCAAGTGCCTGGAAAAATTCGTGATCAGCTGCTGCTACGGGTCATTGGTAGCCCGGACCCTTATGGCAAGCAGATTGATGGCATGGGCGGTGCCACCTCCAGTACCAGTAAAACCGTGATTCTGGCCAAAAGCAGCCAGCCGGAGCATGATGTCGATTATCTATTTGGTCAGGTGGCAATTGATCAGCCTTTTGTGGACTGGAGTGGTAACTGTGGCAACCTGACTGCGGCGGTGGGGGCCTTTGCCATCAGTCAGGGTCTGGTCGATGTCGATAAAATTCCAGAAAACGGTCTGTGCACTGTGCGTATCTGGCAGAAAAATATTCAGAAAACCATTATCGCGCATGTGCCAATCACCGATGGCCAGGTGCAGGAAACCGGTGATTTTGAGCTGGATGGTGTGACTTTTCCGGCAGCAGAAGTACAAATTGAATTTTTAGATCCGGCCGATGATGGCGAAGAGGGCGGGGCCATGTTTCCGACTGGCAATGTGGTGGATACCTTTGTGGTACCAGATGTCGGGACTTTTCAGGCGACTTTTATTAATGCCGGTATTCCGACCATCTTTTTAAATGCCGATGAAATTGGCTATAGCGGTACCGAATTGCAGGATGACATTAATAGTAATCCGGAGGCGCTGGCGCGTTTTGAAAAAATTCGTGCCTATGGGGCCAAGCAGATGGGCCTGATTGATGATGTAGCAGAAGCGGAAAAACGTCAGCATACCCCGAAAATTGCTTTTGTTGCGCGTCCGCAGAGCTATACTGCATCAAGCGGTAAAAATATTCAGACCGAAGAGGTCGATTTGCTGGTGCGTGCCTTGTCGATGGGTAAACTGCACCATGCCATGATGGGCACTGCTGCGGTGGCCATTGGGACAGCCGCTGCTGTGCCGGGGACCTTGGTGAATCTGGCTGCTGGTGGTGGCGAGCGTGAAGCGGTGCGTTTTGGTCATCCTTCTGGGACTTTACGCGTCGGCGCGCAAGCGGTGCAGGAAAACGGTCAGTGGCAGGTGAAAAAAGCGGTGATGAGCCGTAGTGCGCGTGTGCTGATGGAGGGCTGGGTACGTGTACCGGCCGAGGTGCTGGAATAACGCTGACTTGATTTTGCCTGAATTAATGAATTCGCCTCTATGTTCAATAGGGGCGTTTTTTATGGATTGAGATCGAAAGCTGAAAAAAACTGAAATATCCGCTTGTCTGTAGTTAAGGCTTAAAAAAACTTAAATTAGAGGTACAATGCGGACAGGGGGTTGGCCAGTGACGGCTAACAATCTTATAGAACAACCAATTCGAGGCAAATGTGTCATCTCTCACTGACGTCCCTGTAACCGTGTTGACTGAAGCGCAACAACGTATCCAACAAGATTTATTGACGGCCTTAGACGCTTTTGCCATTCCTGAGCCTTTAAAAGGGGCGGTCTATCATGCGGTGATGCTGGGTGGAAAACGTGTGCGTCCAGCCTTGTGTTATGCCACAGCCGCCTTAAAACCGAATACCAATATGGCGGCAGTGCGCCGTGCAGCGGTGGCGATTGAGCTGATTCACTGCTATTCGCTGGCGCATGATGATTTGCCTTGTATGGACAATGATTTGCTGCGCCGTGGCCAGCCGACCTGTCATGCGGCTTTTGGTGAAGATACGGCACTGTTGGCCGGTGATATTTTGCAGTCAATGGCCTTTGAGGTATTGGGCAGCCGTTTGTTTGATCAGGGTGCGGCAGTAGATGCGACAATTGTGCTAAAGCAGATGCAGATTCTGGCGACCGCGTCTTCCAAGATGGTATGCGGACAGGTGCTGGATTTACAGGCCGAAGGCAAACAGGTTGATCAGGCTGCGTTAGAAACGATTCATCGCAATAAAACCGGTGCTTTAATTTCTGCTGCCATTATGATGGCCGCGGTAGCGATTTTTGAGGGTACCGATCGTGCGATTCCACAACTGCGCGAATATGGGCAGGTGATTGGTCTGGCCTTCCAGGTCCAGGATGATATTCTGGATATTATTTCTGATACTGAAGTGTTAGGCAAAACTGCCGGGAAGGATGAACAGGTGGAGAAATCGACCTATCCGGCATTGATGGGGCTGGAGCAGGCACAGGCTTATGCCACAGATTTGCATGATCAGGCTTTGCAGGCGCTAGACTATTTTGCTGAAGATGCCGCCGCATTAAGAGCCATTTCACAATTTTTATGGCAACGTAAAAGTTAATTAAAAAAGCGTGTTGTCAAAACACGCTTTTTTGTTTTATTCCTGGATTTTGGCATCCGGAGCAATCAGGGCTTTGCCTTTCTTAAGGCCTTCCAGTGCAGCCTGATTAAAGTCAAACAGTAGCTTATTGTCTTTGGCATCAATACTGTAGCGGCTAATCAGTTTCTGGTCACCGTCCAGGGTATCCACCATGTACTCATCAGCAATATTTAAAATACCATCGAGGTTAATACTGGCTGAGGCTTTGTCCTGACGGAACAGCTCGTAAATATCACGTAAATCGAAAATGGCATTGTTCGCGTCTGGATGTTTCTCAATATAATTTTCAATATGACGCATAATTAGCTGGGCAAAGAGAAAGTACTCAGGATGATGGGTAAATTTTAAGCTCATGTATGTACTCCTTATTATTGAAATTTATAGTTCTTCTTAGGAATACCATAAGCCTTCAGATTGATGAAGCCTTAAGCGCTTTAAATTGCAAAAATATACAAATCACGCCGGCATTCAGGCGCAGAATAAGATCATCATTTTAATTCGGTGTAAATGAAGCCGAATACGGCTGGCAGGATTGGCCATTGCAAATTTAGTGATCAATAGCAGCGACTCACGCAAAATTTTGGAAAAATTAATAAATAAACATATCTTGATTTAGTAAAGCGATTATGGCCTGTAGGGGCCAACAGAATGGTGCTCTGGCATTTGTTTCGCGGAAAAATCATCCGAAAGACTAAGGCTTATAAGCTAGCAAGTGAAATCATAAATCAGGTACAATTGGCGGGATTAATTTTGTGTTTGGTGTATTTGAAGGCCAATACATACATTCTTTGTTAATAAATAGGCCTGCCAGGAGTTATCCCCGCATGAGTGCCATTACTCCATACGAATGGGCAATTATTGCCTTCGTGATCGGCGTTACATTTTTATGCGTCTTTATGCTCACTGTCCCGTTACTCCTAGGGGGTAAATCATGGGGCCGTGCCAAGCAGGAGCAGTTTGAGTCAGGTGTTGTGAGTGCAGGTGGTGCACGCATTCGCTTGTCTGCCAAGTTCTATTTAGTTGCGATTTTCTTCGTTGTGTTCGACTTAGAAGCCCTCTATCTCTACGCATGGGCAGCTTCTGTTCGTGAAGTAGGCTGGGTTGGTTTTGCAACTGCTGCTGTATTTATTTTAGTTTTACTCGTTGGTTTGATTTACGAACTGTCAACCGGTGCACTGAACTGGGCTCCATCTGACAAACGTAAAGCTGCAGGGATTAAACCTAAAATCGGTTCACCAAATATGGATCTTGCAGAAATTACCCGCTTTAACTCAATTGAAGAGCTGGTAATCGACCCTACTGGTCAAATTCCTGCTCAATCTGCTGGTCATGTGAAAAAATCACAGGCTATATCATCTGATAAGGAGTAACTCGGGATGAAATATACCTTAACCCGTGCGAATCCGGATGCTGATCAATATCCACTTCAGGAGCGCCAGATCGTTACAGATCCGCTTGAAGAAGAAGTGAATAAAAATGTGTTCATGACTCGTTTAGAAGACTTGGCACATACAGCAGTAAACTGGGGGCGTAAGAACTCAGTTTGGCCGTTTAACTTTGGTACATCTTGCTGCTACGTAGAGTATGCAACGACTTTAACCGGCGTGCATGACTTGTCACGTTTTGGTGCCGAGGTTATTCGTGCTTCACCTCGTCAGGCCGACCTCATGATTGTCGCCGGTACCTGTTTCGTGAAAATGGCCCCAGTAATCCAGCGTTTGTACGAGCAAATGCTTGAGCCAAAATGGGTCATCTCAATGGGTGCATGTGCAAACTCAGGCGGTATGTACGATATTTATTCGGTTGTACAAGGTGTGGATAAAATCATTCCTGTCGATGTGTATATCCCAGGTTGCCCACCACGTCCTGAAGCCTTAATTCAGGCATTAATGTTGTTGCAAGACCAAATTCAATTAGAGCGCCGTCCGCTGTCTGCGGTGATTGGTGATGATCTTAAGCCAGTGTATAAGCCAAAGATGATGCCAGAACGTGACCGTAAGCAAGCACAGCGTATTGCGGTGAAAAACCTGCGCTCTATGGATGAAATTAAATAATTTAAGCGACAAAATCGTGGTGCACCCGTTATGGGTGTAGTTGTCGTTTAGGTTGACTGAATTTGTATTAAATAGGAAGCCAAGCCAATGGCTGAAACTGACATTGCTATGCCAGAATCAACAGCAGTTGATTCCCGCCCAGCATTTGCAATTGTAGAAGAGCTCAAAACCAAATTTGGTGAGAACTTCTATGTGCAAACGACTTTTGAAGATTTTCCAACGGTCTGGGTTGAGCGCGCACGCGTACAAGAAGTCTTGATGTTCTTGCGTACAGTGTCACGTCCATACGTGATGCTGTTTGACCTGTCTGCGGTAGATGAGCGTTTACGTACGCACCGCGACGGATTGCCTGCATCTGACTTTACCGTGTTCTATCACCTGTTGTCGTTAGAACGTAACAGCGATATCCGTGTCAAAGTTGCGCTAAATGAGAACGATCTGAATATTCCGACTGCGACCAATATCTGGCCAAATGCCAACTGGTACGAGCGTGAAGCTTACGATATGTTCGGCATTAACTTCGAAGGGCATCCAATGCTCCGTCGTATCTTGCTGCCAACCTATTGGGAAGGTCACCCGCTGCGCAAGGAATATTCTGCACGTGCCACTGAATATACCCCGTATATGCAGAACCAGGCCAAGCAGGATTTTGAACAGGAACACTTGCGTTTCGTACCGGAAGACTGGGGTCTGACCCGCGGTAACGAAGACGAAGACTTCATGTTCCTGAACTTGGGTCCTAACCACCCATCTGCGCACGGTGCGTTCCGTGTCATCTTGCAGCTGGATGGTGAAGAAGTAAAAGACTGTGTACCCGACATCGGCTATCACCACCGTGGTGTAGAGAAAATGGCTGAGCGTCAAACCTGGCACTCATTTATTCCGTATACCGACCGTGTCGACTACCTCGGTGGTTGTGCGCAAAACATGCCGTATGTGATGGGTGTGGAGCAGCTGGCCGGTATTCAGGTGCCAGAGCGTGCACAATGTATCCGTGTGATGATGTCGGAACTGTTCCGTATCAATAACCACTTGCTTTATATCGGTACAGCAATTCAGGATGCCGGCGGTATGACCCCAGTATTCTATATGTTCGCCGACCGTCAGAAGATTTATGACGCGATTGAAGCGATCACCGGTTACCGTATGCACCCAGCCTGGTTCCGTATTGGCGGTACCGCGCATGACCTTCCAAACAACTGGCAGCACCTGATCCGCGAGATTCTGGAGTGGATGCCAAAACGTCTGAAGGAATACCACACTGCAGCGCTGAAAAACTCGGTGTTTGAAGGCCGTACCCGCAATGTTGCTCAGTACGATGCAAAATCTGCATTGGCCTGGGGTGTGACAGGTACCGGTTTACGTGCAACAGGTATCGACTTTGACGTACGTAAATACCGTCCATACAGCGGCTATGAAAACTATGACTTCGAAGTGCCGGTGGAGTACGAAGGTGATGCCTATGCGCGTGTCATCGTTCACTACCGCGAAATCGAACAGTCTTTAAAAATCATCAAGCAGTGCTTGGATAACATGCCATCTGGTCCATATAAAGCGGATCATCCTCTGGCTGTTCCACCACCAAAAGACAAGACATTACAAGATATTGAAACCCTGATTACGCACTTCTTGAGCGTGTCTTGGGGGCCTGTCATGCCGGCAGGTGAAGCATCTGTAATGGCAGAAGTGGTGAAAGGGGCATCGAACTACTACTTGACTTCAGACAAGTCAACCATGAGTTATCGTACCCGTATCCGTACACCAACCTTCACGCACTTACAGCAAATTCCTTCGGTGATTAACGGCAGTCTGGTCTCTGACTTGATTATTTATTTAGCGACAATTGATGTCGTAATGGCTGACGTGGATCGCTAAGGGGTAAACGCATTATGATGATTTTGACTGATAAAAAGCCACGTGTGAATGTTGAAGGGATTTTAACTGCGGATGAAATCCACGAAATCGAACATCACATTGGTCACTATCCGTACCCACGTGCAGCATCTCTGGATGCGCTGAAGTGTGTACAACGCCGTAATGGCTGGATTGATGACGCACAGCTCAATGCGATTGCTCAACTGCTTTCAATCAGTGTTGCTGATTTAGAAGGGGTAGCAACGTTCTATAACCGTATTTACCGTCAACCGGTAGGTCGTCACGTTATTCTTTTGTGTGACTCTATCGCGTGCTTCTTGATGGGGGCGGAAACTTTGGCAGAAGCGTTCCAGCGCGAGCTTGGTATTCAGTTTGGTCAAACGACTGCAGATGGTCGTTTCACTTTGCTGCCAATCTGCTGTCTGGGCAACTGTGACAAAGGTCCAACGTTAATGATTGATGAAGATACTCACGGTCTGGTTGAAGTGACATCAATTAAACAGTTATTGGAGAAGTATGTATGAATACCGAACCAAAACCAATTTATGGCGACGGTAACCCAGAAACTCATCCATTAACTTGGCGTTTGAGTAAACAAGAGCATGTTCGTAATGCAGATGATTACGAAGCGCTTGATGGTTATGCCGGCTTCAAAAAAGCCATTAGCATGACACCGGCTGAAGTGCTGGATGTGGTGAAAGCTGCAACCGTTAAAGGTCGTGGTGGTGCAGGCTTCCCGGCGGGCATCAAATGGTCGCTGATGGCGCCAAATGACAATTCAGGTCCACGTTACCTGATCTGTAATGCTGACGAAATGGAACCGGGTACCTTCAAAGACCGTTTGTTGATGGAAAAACTTCCACATCAATTGATTGAAGGCATGCTGATTGCTGCTTATACGCTGGAAGCGACTCACGGTTATATCTTTATCCGTGGTGAGTACATCGAAGCTGCACAATACTTAAATGAAGCAATTGAGCAGATTCGTGCCAAAGGTTACCTGGGCGACAACATCCTAGGTTCTGGCTGGAACTTCGAGCTGTATGTGCACACCGGTGCTGGCCGTTATATCTGTGGTGAAGAAACCGCACTGATTAACTCGCTGGAAGGTCGCCGTGCCAATCCGCGTACCAAACCGCCATTTCCGCAAGTTGCAGGGGCGTGGGGTCGTCCTACGATTGTCAACAACGTAGAAACCTACAACAACTTGCCAGCTATTTTGTTACGTGGTCCTGAGTGGTACATCAACCTGTCTGCGGGTAAATCGAAAGATCCAGGTACGAAAATTTACGGTGCATCAGGTAAGGTGAAATTCCCGGGTCTTTGGGAACTGCCTTTTGGTACCACTGCACGTGAAGTGATTGAAGAACATGCCGGTGGTATGCGTGACGGCCTGAAGCTGAAAGCATGGTTACCGGGTGGTGCATCAACGGACTTCCTGGCTGCTGAGCACATTGACCTGCCGATGGATGCAGAAAGCATCATGAAAGCGGGTTCACGTTTAGGTACCTGTCTGCTGATGGTGGTCGATGAAACCCAATGTATGGTTTCAGCAACCCGTAACTTAGAAGAATTCTTTGCGCGTGAATCATGTGGCTGGTGTACACCTTGCCGTGATGGTTTACCGTGGGCGGTAAAAGCACTGAAAGCACTCGAAGATGGTACGGGTACGAAAGAAGACATCGATCACTTACAGGAACTGACCCGTAAGCTTTGGATTGGTAAAACTTTCTGTGCACACGCACCAGGTGCGATGGAACCGTTAATGGGCGCACTCAAATATTTCCGTGGCGAGTTTGAAGCGAAAGTGGTGAATGCCGCAGCTCAGACCAGCAACGTAGAACAAGCTTAAGGAATTCGACTATGGCTACAATTCATGTCGATGGAAAATCGTATGAAGTCAACGGCTCAGAAAACTTGCTGCAAGCTTGTTTAAGCCTTGGCATCGACATCCCATATTTTTGTTGGCATCCATCCTTAGGTTCTGTCGGTTCTTGCCGTCAATGTGCTGTGACGCAATACGCGAATCCTGAAGATACGCGTGGTCGTCTGGTCATGTCATGTATGACGCCTGCTGCTGACAATACCTACATCTCGATTGAAGACAAAGAAGCAAAAGATTTCCGAGCTTCTGTTGTTGAATTCTTGATGACCAACCACCCGCACGACTGTCCGGTCTGTGAAGAAGGTGGTCACTGTCATTTACAGGATATGACTGTAATGACGCAACACGACCGTCGTCGTTACCGTTTCACCAAGCGTACGCATTACAACCAGGAACTGGGTTCGTTTATTGCGCACGAGATGAACCGCTGTATCGCCTGTTACCGTTGTGTGCGTTACTACAAAGACTATGCTGGCGGTACCGACTTTGGCGTGTATGCCAACGCATCACGTGTGTACTTCGGTCGTCCAGAATCAGGGACTTTAGAATCTGAATTCTCGGGTAACCTGACTGAAGTCTGCCCAACAGGTGTATTCACCGACAAAACTCACTCTGCGCGCTACAACCGTAAGTGGGACATGCAGTATGCGCCTAGCGTATGCCAAGGCTGTTCTTCAGGCTGTAACATTTCTCCAGGTGAGCGTTATGGTGAACTGCGTCGTGTAGAAAACCGTTTCAATGGTGAAGTGAACCAGTACTTCCTGTGTGACAAAGGCCGTTTCGGTACCGGTTATGTGAACCGTGAAGATCGTCCGCGTCAGCCACAATTCCGTGATGGTCAAAATGTCACGACTGTGTCTGTCGATCAGGCATTAGACACCGTGATCGAGAATCTTCAAGGCAAAAAAGTGCTGGGTATTGGCTCACCACGTGCCTCGCTTGAATCGAACTTTGCACTGCGCGAACTGGTTGGTCAGGACAACTACTCAACCGGTATGTCGCAAAAAGAGCAAAGTCTGGTGGAACTGGCGGCATCAATCATGCAAACCGAAGGTGTTTACAACCCGGGCATGCGTGAAATTGAAAGCTATGACGCCGTGTTAATTCTGGGTGAAGATCTGACACAAACTGCACCACGTATGGCTTTATCTGTTCGTCAAGCAGCGAAAAACAAAGCCAAAGAAATGGCGGCAGAGCGTCGTACTCAAGAATGGCTGGCTGAACCGGTACAACGTATTGCGCAAGATGCAAAATCTCCGATTTACATTCTGGCTGCAACTCAAACCCGTCTTGCTGACGTGGCAACTGGTGAAGTGGTTGCATCTCCAAATGACATCGCGCGTTTAGGCTTTGCCATTGCTGCTGGCGTAAAAGGCGAAGTGATTACCGGTTTAGATGACGATGCCAAAGCATTTGCGCAAACCATCGCAGATACCTTAAAAGCGGCGAAGAAGCCTTTAATCATCTCTGGTACAAGCTTACAAGACGCTGCCATCATGGAAGCTGCTGCACAAGTGGCGCAGAATCTGGGTAATGCAGGCTTAACATTGACTGTTCCTGAAGTGAACTCAATGGGCTTGGCGATCTTTGGTGGTCAGAGCTTGGAGCAAGCCTTTGCACAAGACTATGACACTGTGATTGTGGTGGAAAATGACCTTTACCGTCGTTTACCAGCGGCTCAGGTCGATGCTGCACTTGCAGGTAAAGACATTATTGTGCTGGACCACTCTGAAACTGCGACTGTGGCGAAAGCAGACATCGTACTTTCAGCAGCAAGCTTCGCTGAAGGTGATGGTACTGTGGTATCGCAAGAAGGCCGTGCACAGCGTTTCTATCAAGTGTATGACCCAAGCTACTACAAGCCGGAACTGGCGATTAAAGAATCTTGGCGCTGGTTACATGCCCTTGAAACTGGCATGAAAGGTAAAGCGATTTCATGGACCTTGCTGGATGATGTGATCGAGTCTGTAGCGAAAAACGTACCGGCATTAGAAGGTATTTTAGACGTTGCACCAGATGCGGGCTTCCGTGTCCATGGTCTGAAAGTGGCACGTGAACCACGTCGTTACTCAGGCCGTACTGCCATTCGTGCACCGCTTTCGATTCACGAACCAAAACAGCCGACCGATGTCGATTCTGCATTAACTTTCTCGATGGAAGGTTATGTCGGTAATCAGACGCCATCTGCACTGGTGCCATTTGCGTGGTCTGCAGGCTGGAACTCGCCACAGGCCTGGAACAAATTCCAGGACAACGTGGGCGGTCACTTAAAAGGTGGTGATTCAGGCGTACGTTTATTCGACCGTTTACCAAAACGTCCAGCACGTAGCTTCGTAGCACCAAGCCCTGTATTGGCCAATCCGGACAGCTTCCGTTTGGTGCCAATGCATCATATTTTTGCGTCAGGTGAATTCACCATTAAAACACCAGCGATGGAATCACGTATTCCTGAAGCCATGTTTGCCGTGGGTGAACAGGATGCAAGCCGTTTGAACCTGAAAGATGGTCAGAAGATCACTGTGAAAGCAGGCGAGACTTCAATTGTTCTTCCAGTTCAAGTGATTGAATATTTACCTACAGGTTATATTGGTTACCCAATTGGTCTAGCACCGACGGTATCTCTTGCTGAGCCTGTGTCAGTCGCGGTAGGAGTATAATTCATGGAACAAGAATTAATGCGTCAAACACCGCTTTGGGCTGAGAACTGGCCAATTGCCTATTCAGTCATTCAAGCGATTGTGATCTTGCTGGTTGTGGTACTGGTTGCAGCATTAATGTCATTTATCGAGCGTCGTCTGCTCGGTTTATGGCAAGACCGTTATGGTCCGAACCGTGTAGGTCCGGGCGGTATGTTCCAGATTGTCGCCGACATGCTGAAAATCATGTTCAAAGAAGACTGGACACCAAAATTCGCTGACAAGCTGACTTTCCGTATGGCACCTGCAGTTGCAATGGCAACTGCGGTACTGTCGTTCATGGTTATTCCTGTATCACCGTATTTAGGTGTGGCAGACATGAGCATCGGCCTGCTGTTCTTTATGGCAATGGCGGGTATTGCAGTCTATGCGGTTCTGTTTGGTGGCTGGTCATCAAATAACAAATATGCATTGCTGGGTGGTCTACGTTCTGCAGCGCAAACCATTTCTTATGAAGTGTTCCTGGGTATTTCCCTGATGGGTGTGGTGGCAATTGCCGGCTCATTCAACATGCGTGAAATTGTAGAAGCACAGCAAGACGTCTGGTTTGTAATTCCTCAGTTCTTGGGCTTCTTGATTTTCGTGGTTGCAGGTGTTGCGGTAACGCACCGTCACCCGTTTGACCAACCAGAAGCAGAACAGGAATTGGCAGAAGGTTATCACGTCGAATACGGCGGTATGAAATGGGGGATGTTCTTCGTTGCGGAATACGTCAACGTGGTGCTGATCTCTGCGCTGATCGTGACGTTATTCTTCGGTGGCTGGTTAGCGCCATTCGGACTTGATTTCTTACCTCCAGCATTCTGGTTCATTATCAAAACAGCATTCTTTGTAATGATGTTCGTTCTGGCACGTGGTTCTTTAATGCGTCCACGTTATGACCAGGTAATGAACTTTGGCTGGAAAATTTGCTTGCCATTAGCGTTGGTGAACCTGCTGGTTACTGGCGCGGTTATCTTGTGGTAAGGGCAGGGAGAACAAAATGTATAAGTTTCTAGCTGGATTTGGGTCAATCGTGCGCTCGTTGTGGATGGTGTTCAGCCACGCAACCCGCAAACGTGACACCATTTTATATCCGGAAGTGCCAGCCGAAGAAATCGTACCACCGCGTTTCCGTGGTCGTATCGTGCTTACACGTGACCCAGATGGCGAAGAGCGCTGCGTTGCCTGTAACCTGTGTGCCGTTGCATGTCCAGTGGGTTGTATTTCACTGCAAAAAGCAGAGCAGGAAGATGGTCGTTGGTATCCGGAATTTTTCCGTATCAACTTCTCTCGCTGTATCTTCTGCGGTATGTGTGAAGAAGCCTGCCCGACAACCGCAATTCAGCTGACACCAGACTTTGAATTGGGTGAATATGTTCGTCAGGACCTGGTCTATGAAAAAGAACACTTGCTGATTTCAGGTCCGGGTAAATATCCTGACTATAACTTCTACCGTGTAACCGGTATGGCAGTTACAGGTAAAGACAAAGGTCAAGCACAAAAAGAAAGTGCACCTGTTGATGTACGGAGTCTATTACCATGATGTGGCCGTTTTATTTGATGGCACTCGTGGCCATTATCTCTACTGTTCGTGTTGTCACCAACACGAACCCAGTACATGCGTTACTGAGCTTGATCGTGTCATTACTTGCTGTTGCAGGGATGTTCATGATTGTGGGTGCACCGTTTGCCGGTGCCCTGGAAATTATTGTGTATGCCGGCGCGATCATGGTGTTATTCGTGTTCGTGGTGATGATGTTGAACTTGGGTCAGCAAACTGTTGAACAAGAGAGCAAATGGCTCAACTCAACTGCATGGGCATATCCAGCATTAATGAGCTTCTTGATGGGTCTGGTTCTGGTATGGATGCTTGCATCGGATTACTCCAGCACGCCAGCTGTCATGGGAACCGAAATTGTTGGTCCTAAAGAAGTCGGTCAAGCACTCTTTACTCACTATTTATTATTGGTTGAAGTTGCCGCGATGTTATTGCTAGCAGCCCTGGTTGCAGCATTCCACTTAGGTAAACGTGAACCAGGTGCAGAAGAGGAAAAACAATAATGGGCAACATCCCTTTAGAACATGGTTTGATCGTTGCAACCATTCTTTTTGCACTGGGTTTTTACGGTGTAATGGTGCGACGCAACCTGTTATTCATTTTAATGAGCCTTGAAATCATGATGAACGCAGCAGCACTTGCGTTCGTTCTGGCGGGTAGTGCCTGGGTACAACCAGATGGCCAGATCATGTTCATCTTGATTCTGACGCTGGCTGCGGCAGAGGCGTGTATCGGTCTTGCGATCGTCCTTCAGTTCTATCATCGCTTCCATCACCTGGATGTGGATGCTGCTAGTGAGATGCGCGGATGAGTTATTTATATTTAACAATTTTGTTCCCGCTAATCGGTTTTATTTTATTAGCGGCAGGGCGTCACAATCTTCCTGAGAAAGTTGCGGCGATTATCGGGGTAGGGGCAGTTGGTCTATCGGCATTATTTGCCCTGATTGCCGGCCTTGACTTTGTCAATAACGGTAAAGAACTTTACGTTCAGCATTTGTGGACGTGGTTTAGCGTGGGTGATTTTGCCCCAGGCATCAGTTTGCAGCTTGACGGCTTATCGTTGCTGATGATGGGCATGATTACCGGTGTTGGTTTCCTGATTCATATCTTCGCATCTTGGTATATGCGTGGTGAGGAAGACTTCGCACGTTTCTTCTCTTACTTCAACCTGTTCGTGGCCAGCATGTTACTGCTGGTACTGGGCGATAACCTAGCGTTATTGTTCCTGGGTTGGGAAGGTGTAGGTCTGTGTTCTTACCTGTTAATCGGTTATTACTACCAGAACCCGGCCAACGGTTTTGCTGCAATTAAAGCATTTACCGTAACGCGTGTGGGTGACGTATTCCTGCTGATTGCACTGTTCTTGCTGTACCAACAGTTCGGTACCCTGAATACACAGTACATCGTTGAGAATGCTGCTGCGGTTATGACCCAAAGCTCATCAATTACCATCTGGACTGCCTTAATGTTGTTCTTGGGTGCTGCTGGTAAATCTGCGCAAATCCCGTTACAAACCTGGTTGGCAGATGCGATGGCAGGTCCGACGCCAGTATCTGCGTTAATCCACGCGGCAACCATGGTGACTGCGGGTGTTTATCTATGCTGCCGTATGTTCAGCGTATTTGAACTTGCACCAGAAGTGATGATCTTCATTTCTATTACCGGTGCGGTAACCTTGCTGGTGGCTGGTTTTGCAGCGCTGGTTCAAACCGACATCAAACGTATTCTGGCTTACTCAACCATGAGTCAGCTCGGTTATATGTTTATGGCCGTAGGTGCTGAAGCGTACCAGGCGGGTCTGTTCCACATGCTGACTCACGCATTCTTCAAGGCATTATTATTCTTGTCTTCAGGTGCGGTGATTCTGGCTTACCATCATGAACAAAACATCTTCAAGATGGGTGGTCTGTTCTACAAGAACAAATTCCTGTTTGCATGTTTCGCGATTGGTGGCGGTGCCTTGGCAGCCATTCCATTCCTGACCATCGGCTTCTTCTCTAAAGATGCGATTCTGGCCGCGGTGTGGACACAAAGTCATTTAGCTGGCGTACCAGTCTTCAATACACTGTATTGGGTGGGTGTTGCAGGTGCGTTCTTAACGTCTATTTATACTTTCCGTTTAATCTGGGTAGTATTCTTCGGCAAAGAAAACACGCCTTATCATGAAATCAAAGGCATTACTTACTGGGCTCCACTGGCAATTCTGGCAGTGCTTTCAACGGGTCTGGCGATTGTGCTGAAAGCACCAGTGATGAGCATTCTGGATGCTGCACAAATTCCAGCCTTCATTATTCCTGAAGCGCTTGAAGCCGGTGCACATGGTGCTGAATACATCGCGATTGGGGTTGCTTTGGCAGGTCTTGCTGTTGGCGTGGTGCTGTTTGCGTTTGCTTACAATGCCGTAAAAGGCTTTGCTCAGACTTCTCTGGGTTCAGGTCTGGCCAATATCTGCCGTAATGCACTTGGTTTCGATGCGTTGTATAACATCGTATTCGTGAAGCCTTACCTGCTTATCGCTAAAATTTTAGGTCGCGATCCGATTGATGGCTTGTGGCTGGTGCTTCCTGCAATTGTTAAAGCAGGCAACAGCTTTACCAGTTCACGTCAAACCGGTTCATTGCGCGAATACGCCTCTAGTATGGCCCTCGGTGTTGTTGTTTTACTGCTGGTCGTGGTCGTGACTCAGGTCGTGGGGAAATAAGATGGAAGCTCCAAACAATATCATTTTACCCGCACTGATCCTCGTTCCGTTCATTGCAGGTTTTATTTGTTGGATCGTCGACAAGCTCGACGACAAACTGCCGCGCTATATTGCGCTGGTGGGTATGCTGGTAACGCTGGGTCTGACCCTGGCGTTATGGCAATCAGGTACGTATCAATATGAATTGGGTGCACAGGTTCCAAGCTGGGCTGCCCAATTCCAGTTGCCTTGGATTCAAACCCTGGGCATTAACATTCACTTGGCGGTAGATGGCTTATCATTACTCATGGTTGGCCTGACAGCGCTGCTGGGTATTTTGGCCGTCGGCTGTTCTTGGGGTGAAATCCAGAAGAACGTGGGCTTCTTCCACCTGAACCTGTTATGGTCTTTAGGTGGCGTAATTGGTGTATTCCTGGCGATTGACCTGTTCCTGTTCTTCTTCTTCTGGGAGATGATGCTGGTTCCAATCTACTTCCTGATTGCGCTTTGGGGGCATAAAGGGGCAGATGGTAAATCGCGTGTTTACGCAGCAACCAAGTTCTTCATCTATACACAGGTTGCAGGTCTGATCATGCTGATCGGTATCCTGGGGCTGGTGATTTACGGTTACATGCTGTCAGGTACCATCTCGTTCAACTACCACTATCTGTTAGCGGTGGCGAATACGCTTGATGCACAGTTACCGGCAGTGGCTTATGCCTTCATGATCTGTATGTTCATAGGCTTTGCGGTAAAACTTCCAGTTTTCCCGTTACACGGCTGGTTACCAGATGCCCACGCACAGGCACCAACAGCAGGTTCTGTTGACCTTGCAGGTATCTTGATTAAGACTGCAGCGTACGGTTTACTCCGTTTTGTGATTCCATTCTTCCCGGCGGCTTCTGCACAGTTTGCAGACATCGCGATTATTTTCGGTTTAATTGGTATTTTCTACGGCGCTTGGTGTGCCTTCCAGCAAACCGATATGAAACGCCTGTTGGCTTATACCTCTATTTCGCACATGGGCTTTGTGTTACTGGCGATTTACGCAGGTAATATCCTGACTTACCAAGGCTTAATGATCATGATGCTGGCACATGGCTTGTCATCTGCTGCATTGTTCATTATGTGTGGTCAGGTCTATGAACGTGTGCATACCCGTGACATGCGTCTGATGGGTGGTATTCGTGGTCAATTCCCGTATCTGGCCTTCTTCCTGATGTTCTTCGTGGCAGCATTGGTCGGTATCCCGGGTCTGGGTAACTTTATTGGTGAATTCCTGATTCTGATGGGTTCATTCAACCAGTTCCCTGTATTTACAATCATTGCTGCAGTGAGTCTGGTGTTTGCAGGTCTTTATGGTCTGATCCTGATTCACAAAGCATTATTTGGTACACCAAACGAAGAGCAAAAACAGCATTACAGCAATCCGTTAAAAGATCTGGATGCGCGTGAAATTGTGATTCTGTTAATTTGTGCCGTTGGTCTGTTATGGCTTGGTCTGTATCCACAAAGCTTCCTTGATATTTCCAATTCAAGCATGGCGTGGTTAGCAAACAGCTACATTCCAGTTCAAGAGCTAGTTGAAGTGACCGAACAGGTAAGCACTCAACTCGAAAATGTGGAGATCCAATAAGTCATGAACTTCACAATGTCATTTTCCGAGCTTATGCCATTAGCTCCTGTGATGATCGTGGCTTTAACTGCGATCGTCGTGATGATTCTCACCGCAATCAAGCGTAACCATAACCTGATTGCGACAGCATCTGTAGTGGGCTTAAACCTTGCTGCAGCGTATATTCTGCTCTCATTATTCGGTGGTGCTTTTGCACCAGCGAATGTCATGGGCATGTTTATGATTGATCAGTTCACACTGGTTTATCAGTTACTGATCCTGGTTGCTGCACTGGCTTGCTGTACCTTGTCACATGCTTATATTGAAAGCTATAAAGACAATCGTGAAGAGCTGTACATCCTGATGTTGTCCTCAGTTGCAGGCGCAATGCTCATGGTGGCAAGCTCGCACTATGCTTCATTCTTCATCAGCCTGGAATTGATGTCGATTCCGGTGTATGGCTTGTTAGCCTATACGCATCAGCGTTCGAAGTCTTTAGAAGCAGGGGTGAAATACCTGGTACTTTCAGCAACCGCATCTGCGATGTTGCTGATGGGTATGGCGTATATTTATGCCTACACCGGTTCACTGTCATTCTATGACTCTGTACAGGCGCTTATGCAGAACCTGCACCAGCCACTGGTCATTTTAGGTATTGCCTTAATTATCTTTGCGGTTGCATTCAAACTGTCTTTGGCACCATTCCACAAATGGACACCAGATGTGTATGCGGGTGCTCCAGCACCAATCGCGACCTTCCTGGCAACGGCTGCCAAAGTGGCGACCATTGGTTTGTTCGTACGTTACTTGCTGACTTCAGGTGCCATCCTGCAAGAATCAGTTATTACACTGCTGACCATTATTGCCGTACTGTCGATTGTGGTCGGTAACTTCCTGGCGGTACGCCAAGTGAACTTGAAGCGTGTCCTGGCATACTCTTCAATCGCACACTTCGGTTATCTGTTGATTGGTCTGATCAGTCTGACTTATGCCAGCTTGGGTAATGTGACTGTTTATGTGATTACCTATGTATTAACCACGATTGGTGCTTTCGGTGCCGTAGCGTTAATGTCGAGTCCATATAACAACACTTCAGAAGCAGAAAGTCTGGCTGAATACCGTGGTCTGTTCTGGCGTCGTCCAGTGCTGACTGCTGTATTAACCGTGATGATGCTGTCTCTGGCCGGTATTCCACTGACTGCAGGCTTTATTGGTAAGTTCCTGATTGTCATGGCTGCGGTAACAACCCAGCACTGGTTCCTGGCAGCGATGATTATTGTCGGTTCGGGTATTGGTCTGTATTACTATTTACGTGTGATGGTGGTGATGTATATGACTCCGCCAGAAACACCAAAAATGGATGCAGTCGATCACTGGGGTCAACGTGTTGGCGGGATCATGGTTCTGCTGGCTGCACTGGCGGTATTGGTGATTGGTGTTTATCCGGATCCAATTATCCAGATGGCGCTTGAAGCCGAGATTTTATCTCCAATTCACTTCATGCTGTCTCAGCAATAATCTTGAAAAAGAGAATTGTCTAGCAAAAAGCCCTCAATATTTGAGGGCTTTTTTGTTTTTATCAGGGTCAAAAAATGATTATAATAGACGGAATTTTATCTTAACCTTTTAGGTGTTCTCCCGTGGCTATCCATGAAATTCGTCATCCGCTCATTCGTCATAAACTCGGTTTACTGCGTCGTGCAGATATCAGCACTAAAAACTTCCGCGAGCTGGCGCAAGAAGTGACCATGCTGTTGACCTATGAGGCGACCAAAGATTTGCCAATGGTCGAGCATGAAATTGACGGCTGGAATGGTGCGGTCACGGTAGACCGTATTGCCGGTAAAAAAATTACTGTAGTGCCAATTTTACGTGCTGGTATTGGCATGCTGGATGGTTTCCTGAACCTGATTCCAAGTGCCAAAGTTTCTGTACTGGGCTTAGAACGTGATGAAGAAACGCTGGAAGCGCGTACCTACTATAAAAAACTGGTGCCAGATGTACAAAACCGTATTGCCATGATCATTGATCCAATGCTGGCCACCGGTTCATCTTTAGTGGCGGCGATTGATGTGTTAAAAGCCAGCGGCTGTAAAGATATTCGCGTGATGGTGCTGGTGGCTGCGCCAGAAGGCATTCAGCGTGTAGAGGAAGCGCACCCGGATGTGGTAATTTTCACTGCCTCTGTTGATCAGGGCCTGAATGAAAATGGCTATATCGTACCGGGCCTGGGTGATGCCGGTGACAAAATTTTCGGTTCCGTGCAAAAAGACTGATTTTGCTAGTGAACAGAGAAGGGGCTTTTATAGCCTCTTTTTTATATACTAAGCTTGAAGCGCAAAAGGGGGACAGGTCGATGAGCAACGAACAATATCAGGGTAAAGTTAAGCAATACAACGCAGACAAGGGTTACGGCTTTATTGCCTGTCCGGAAGGCGAAGTGTTTTTTCATATTTCCGATTTCCCGGCCGATGGGATAGAACCGAAGCGAAATGACCGGGTGAAATTTAATGTGGTCAAAAACGGCAACAAGTTTAAAGCAGTGAAAATTGAGCGGGTTGAAGACCAGTCGGCCAAAGCAAAAAAATCCAAAGTGGCCGCCCATAACCAGTCGATTACTTCTTCCCTGCTGTCCAATTTCCGACGTTAGTACTAAGGTAGAATTTATATATTCTGCTATAAGTCGAGTATAAGAATAGAAAAGAGGCTTTTTAGCTTCTTTTTTATTACAATTATTAAAAATATCAAAGATAAGAGCGCATTATGTTTCAAGAGGGGAAAATCAAAAGCTATCATGAAGATCGTGGTTTTGGTTTTATTCAGATAGAGAAAGAGTCAAAAGATTTATTTTTCCACATCAAAGATTTTCCCAATAAGAATGTTCCACCTAAAATCGGTGAAAATCTAAAATTTATAATTGTTGAAGATGCAGGAAAATTTAAAGCCGCGAATATTGTACGCTTAGACCTAAAAGTATCAGAGCCTGCTGAACAGAACAATCTACGATACAGAAATATCGAGGGTAAAGTTTCGTCAAGAGATAAAAAGAAGTCTTCATGGCTTAACTCAAAGATCATTACTGTATTAGGCTTAATCATTATTTTAGGATTAAGTATTTTGGTATATAAGAAATATCAAGAATATCAAGCTCAGAAACAGCAAAAACTTGAAGAACTGATGATTGCTCAGCAACAGATCGTAGCTGAGCAAAGAGCGGTACATGGCGAATTACCGGAACTTGGACTTAGTGAAAAAGGGAAAAAGAATTTAGAAAATGTCCAAGAGAATGTAGAGCAAGCGCTGCCGGTAAGTAGCAGCTCATCTGAACAATTTAAATGTGATGGCCGCGAGCATTGTAGTCAGATGAAGTCTTATGAGGAGGCTTTATTCTTTATTCGTAATTGCCCAAATACCAAAATGGATGGTGATGGCGACGGGATTCCATGTGAAAGCCAATTTCGATAAGGTATGAAAAAAGCGCCTGCAGGCGCTTTTTTTATGGATTAAATACAGTCTTATTTGCTGTCACAGAACTTCATAAAGGCTTTCAGACCTGGACCCTGGTATTTCTGACGATGCACCAGCATAAATAAAGGCCGCGCCAGTTGCCAGAATGGAGTGTCTAAAATCACCAGCTGGCCTTTTTCACGTAAAGGCTCAATCGCCAGTTTTGAAATACAGGACATGCCTAAGCCGCCGGCCACAATTTTCAGAATGGCTTCATTATGACCCAGGGTTAAACGGATTTTGGCATCTGGCACATCTTTTAAAATGGCGTTATCAAATACTTCACGGGTGCCTGAACCTTCTTCACGTAAAATCCATTCCACCTGTTTAAAGTCTTCTGCGGTTAAGGCACGGTCTAGCTGCGCCAGCGGATGATTCGGTGAACAGCAGACCGCCAGTTCATCATCACGCCAGTGGATACATTGCAGCTGCGGCAAATGACAGGAACCTTCAATCAGGGCTAAATCGAGCTGGAACTGGTTGACTGCTTCAATCATTTGACGGGTATTACCGACTTGCAGCTGTAAATGCGCCTGTGGCTGAATTTGCAGGAAGTTGGCCATTAAATCTGGCATCAGGTAATCGGAAATGGTCAGGGTCGCGCCCAGGCGCAAATCAATGCTTTGCAGCTCGCCTTTGGCGGCCTGTTCAAAGGCTTCACAGCGGCCTAGAATTTCAAGCGCCTGCGGGAGTAAAAAACGGCCCAGATCATTCAATTGCAGGCGTTTACCTAAACGGTCAAACAATGGTGCGCCTAAACCATCTTCCAGATCTGCTAAAGCCATACTCGCCGCACTTTGCGTCAGTTTGACGGCATCACTGGCCTTGGTTACTGTGCCTTCTTGAGCGACTGCTACAAAAACAGCCAATTGGCGTAAAGTCATGCGCATGAATATAGCCTTAACATTTAAAAAATATTAATAAATTATGCTGCCATGCTACCATGAGCGCAGTCTTTCATGCCACGTACAAATTATGTCAATTGAAAAATTTAGCCTAGAAACGGTGTTATCTGTACATCGCTGGACCGATACCTTGTTCAGCTTTACCATGACGCGTCCAGCCCACTTTAAATTTACTGCCGGGCAATTTGCGCGTATTGGCCTTAAAGTCGGCGATGAACTGGTGGTGCGGGCCTATTCAGTGGTGTCCTCACCTTTTGATGAAACCCTGGAATTCTTTTCAATTGTCGTACCCGATGGGGCCTTTACTTCCAATCTGCAACATCTGCAGGTTGGCGATGAGCTGTATCTGGAAAAAGTACCGTATGGCTTTTTAACCTTGGCGCGCTATCAGTTGCCTTTGCCACAAGACTTATGGCTTTTGGGTACCGGCACCGGACTGGCGCCATTCCTGTCGATGCTGCAAGATTTTGACACCTGGAATAAATACCAGCATATCCATCTGGTCTATAGTGTCCGGACTGCAGCGGAACTGGCCTATGTCGAGCGGATTGAAGAAATTGCGGCGACTTTTGGCGAAGGACATACAGGTTTTAAATTTGTGCCAATTATTACCCGTGATCCGAACGCACCTTTGCATGACCGTCTGCCGGTGTTAATCGCCAATGGCGAGCTGGAAAAAGCTGTGGGCCTGTCTTTTAATCCGGACAGCAGTCATGTGATGCTATGTGGTAACCCGCAAATGGTGGAAGATACCAAAGAAGCCCTAAAAGCGCGTGGCCTGAGCATGAATCGCCGTGGAGAAGGCAATATTGCAGTAGAAAACTACTGGTAAGCTTGAATTCTACAGGCTTACTTTGATGATTTGCTATTTTCAGCCCGGTTTATTTTCTCTAGTTCTGTGAGGATGTGATGCAAGTGTTCCAATCCATGCTTATGGCCAGCGTCGCGCTAGTGGCGGCAACTACGCTACAGGCAAATATCACAGGCACGGAAACAGAAGTGACGGTACAAGAAGATGTGCTGATCTATACTGGCCCGCATCAGCCAAGATGCCAATACCCGTGCAGCTGCCTTGTTGAAGCAGTTCCCGCAAGTACAGACCCTGAAAATCACCAGTCAAGGTGGTGAAATTGGTCTGGGAATGGATTTGGGTGATCTGGTCTATGCGCATCAGCTGAATGTAGAAGTCGGGCAATACTGTTTTTCTTCTTGCGCCAATTATGTGTTTCCGGCCGGAAAGATCAAATATCTGAACTGGCGCAGTCAGCTGGGCTGGCATGGCGGCGCCATGCAACCAATGCAGTTTGATGATGCAGACATGCGACAGGCCTATCAGCAGTATATTGGCCCGATGTGCGCCAGAGAAACCGCGTTTTTCCAGAAAATTCAGGTCCAGCAGGCATCGACTACAGCAGGGCAAGCGCCTGAATATGCGCGCTATCAAGATTGTATTGGCTGGCGCTATACACGCCAGAAAATGCAAAGTTTTGGAATAGATCAGGTGCGCTATAAACAGCTGATCTGGCTACCCAAATCCAGTTTTAAGCAGCAGTGTATTTTTACCATTCGCTAGCGGATTAAATGAAACGTATATTCTATTAAAAAACCTCATCTGTATGATTCAGATGAGGTTTTTTTGATGAAGTGTCAGCACCACTTGAATATGCTTAATGCACAAACATATCCATAAAATGACGGATTTCCTGAATCGCTGTTTCTGTATCAGTAGTCAGCCAGGTCGGTTCAAAAAAGCCGGCATAGTGTTCGACACGGTCTGCAGGGACCACCAGACGCACTGGACATTCTTCTTCCAGTAAGCGCCATGGAATAATCGGCACTTCATTATCGAGCCAGGCCGCGACATTACGCACATCAATCACCATGGCATTAATGCAGTCTGGAAACGGCATCACTGAAAACTCTTCAGTACGACGGCGGAAATATTCCAGATCGCCCCATTTCAGAAGAAAGCTCGGTTTACTGAACTCAATAATCCCGATTAAATGCTGATCACGCGTGTAGTGCAAAGCACATTGATGTGTGACGTCAGTGTCAAGATCAAGCGTTACACTTTGTTGACGATACGCCATAAAATTCTGGAGCATGAAAAAAAGAGTGACATATTATAGCGCATTTGTATGCGTTAAGGCAGCGCTTGTGGTGGGCGAGCTGAAGCAAATTGTTACCTGGCATTTTGCTGTATCAAGCAAGGAGGGGCTGATCAGCACTGGAGAATGCTCAGGCTGCTGAATTTTTTCTCTCATCTAGGCGATTCTATATTCCTTTTCATGTGCTTATTCTTCTAATTTTGCATCAGTTATTCATCTGCTTATTGCGACTAAAAAGTATACAAGTCCTGTCAGCTGCTAAATCCAGTTTACGTCAAAATTTTGAATAAAATGAAAGCAGTAAAAAACTTCATTTTTTGTAATTACATTTTTCACCATCTCACAATGCTTTGTCACACAACACAACAATGCTTCTTGTTAGTATAAAAATTCGACAAGCGAATAGAAAAGAAGTGAGGGAAACATGAGCCATGATTTTAACAAGCCACCTCATGTCACAAGCGCAGAAGAAGTACAAAAGAAAAAACGTATGCCAGTTTTTATCTTGATTGCTGTGGGTGTTTTTCTGCTGGCACTGGTGGTGTATATGTTTGCGGATCGTGATCCTAAACCGAGTGAGGCACCACCTGGGCATCCGAATGCCAATGTAGAACAGGCTACACCCAATAACAGTACGCCTGCAATGGCTGAAGAAGGTGTGGCGACCACAGGTGTGGATGGCGACATTGGCACCGCTGTAGATGGTGATTCAGCCACTGCCACTGATGGCGATACCGCTACGGCCACCGCTCAATAAGTCTGAAGATTGCATAAACCCTGACCGTCAGTTCAGGGTTTTTTACGATAGCCGTGCATTCTTACACGCTTGGTACTTCATAAAAACACGGTACTTAAAAATACAAAGTACTTAAACCTTTCATTTTTACCATGATCAAGATGCGCATCTTTTGCCATGAACAACGAATGTAGAAAGTCATAACAAGAGGGCAAGACATATGAATGATTATTTTGATGGAAACCCGAGAGGTGCAGGCTTCGATGCCATGTACTACTGGGAACAGTTTCATCCCATTTTATCGGCGATTGCCATACTTATTATTGGTTGGATTATTGCATTAATTGTCGGTGCAGCCATTAAAAAAGGCTTAGAAAAGCTGGGCACCAACCAGAAGCTGTCGCATGCCACCGGGCACCGTCCCAATGTAGAAAGTATTCTGTCCAGAGTTGCCTTCTGGATCATCATGATTATCGCGATTATCGCGGCGCTGAATGTGCTGAATCTGACCAGTGTCAGTGGGCCGTTTAGCAATATGATTCAAAGCTTCCTGGTCTTTATTCCCCAGTTGTTGGCAGCCATTGCGGTCGGTTTTATTGCCTGGATTGTCGCAACGCTGGTCAAAATGGGCCTGCAGCGCGTACTGAATCGTACCCAGCTGGATGAAAAGCTCAGTGCCGATGTCGGGGTTAGCCCGATTAGCCGCAATATCAGTGATATTGTGTACTGGTTAATCCTGTTACTGTTCTTGCCAATTGTGCTGTCGATTCTGGGCTTAAACGGCCTGTTGTATCCAGTACAAAACATGGTGACTGAAGCCATTTCTTATCTGCCGAATATCTTTATTGCCGGCGTGATTATTTTTGTCGGTTATATTCTGGCTAAAATTGTCCGTGGTATTGTCGAAGGTTTAATTGGCAGTCTGAATCTGCAACAGCAGGCGCAAAAAATTGGCCTGTTCAAGAACTCTAACTTGCCGAAGCTGGTCGGTTCTTTTGTTTTTGCCCTGATCATCATTACTGCATTAATCATTGCATTTGAAGCCTTGGGTATTGAGGCGATTTCTCAGCCGGCAACCGCTATGCTGCATGAAATCATGTATGCAATTCCGCATATTATTGCCGCCGGTTTAATCCTGATCATTGCCTATGTGGTGTCACGTTTCGTGGCCAATCTGGTGGTTGAAATTATTTCAGGTACGGGTGTCGATGAAATTCCGGCCAAACTGGGCGTACAACGTTTCCTCGGTACCACCAAAGTATCGACCATGGTTGGTTGTCTGATCGTGTTCTTTACCATGCTGTTTGCCGTGTCTGAAGCGGCTAACCGTCTTGGTTTCGAGCAGGTAAGTGGTCTGATTTCGATGTTCATTTACTTCGGTGCCAATATCCTGCTGGGCGCGGTCATTCTGGTGGTCGGTTTCTGGCTGGCGAATGTGGTGGCCAAAGTGGTCGAGCGTGGTGAATACAACAGTTCACGCTGGTTAGCGACGCTGGTACGCGTACTGATTATGGGTCTGGTCGTAGCAATGGGCTTACGTGCCATGGGCATTGCCGATTCTATTGTGAACCTGGCCTTCGGTTTAACCTTGGGTGCAGTTGCGGTGGCCTTTGCTCTGGCCTTTGGTCTGGGTGGCCGTCAACCGGCAGAACGTGTTTTAACCGATCTGATTGATAAAGCCAAACGCGAAGCCAAGCAGCCGAATCCGTTGAAACAGGAGCAGGACAGTGCGGCCAATAGCGGCTTTATGACCCCAGGAGTAAATCCAATGAACAAACAGGACCCGTCACAAGGGACAAATGCCCCAATGACCACGGATTTGTCGAATACCACACCGGCAACGCTGACCACTGCACCGCAGGAAGATGAAGCATCCGGTGCAGATCAGGTTACACCTGATACGCTGAAGGTGGATCCGGCGCATCCGGCCAGCAATAATCCGTTTGGTTCAACTGGTGAAAAAGAACCGGATGTCGATGCACATCAACCACGAAAAGATGACCCGAAATAACCTGTCATCTATCTACAAGGTCGATCAAACTGAGTGTTGATCGACCTCGTTTTTTGTTGAAAACTGGAGAAGCAAAATGACGAAAAAGAAAGCGCCTTCTAATCTTTTTGCACCCGTAGTGATTGCAGGGATTACCCTTGGCTTTTTGGCCAGCGCATATAAATTTATTTTTGCCAAAACTCAAAACCAAAATCAAAACCAACCCGCCCAGACCGCTGATGATTCGGGCGATACCGGGCAAGCTGCGACCAAAGTCGATGATGTTGTATAAATGAACAATTTTTTGCTATAGTGAAGCTTCATAAAAAAGGAATAAATATTTCATATATTTTAGATGCTTAGATTTAATCTGTATGAAATATTCAGGGAATAAAATCGACGAAAGTCTATTTGGGGAAGACCTTATGTTAAAAATTAGCTTAAAACAATCAGAACAGCCGGCAGTACTACCAAAGCATGTTCAGTGCGCCGTGGTGAAAATGCAGCAGACTATTTTACGTGTACAACGCCAGAATCATCTGTGCTTATTGCGCACAGATTATCTGGAATAATTCATCCACCAGTTTTATAAACCATCAGACATATTGGGCGGCGGCATGCGCTGACGCCCAGGCCCACTGGAAGTTATAACCACCTAAATGGCCCGTCACATCCAGCACCTCACCGACAAAATACAAGCCTTTCTGCTTTTTACTTTCCATGGTTTTGGAAGAAACTTCAGTGGTATCGACGCCACCTAAAGTCACCTCTGCGGTACGGTAGCCTTCGGTCCCTGACGGTTTGACTTCAAAGCTATGCAGGCGCGCTGCAATCTGCTCCAGTTTTTCATCACTCAGCTGCCCGATCGCGCTTTCCGCCTGTTCCGGCCAGATCAGCTGTTGCAGCTCTGCCACCACACTTTTCGGTAAATGTTCGGCCAGTAAGGTACGTAACAGCACTTTCGGCTGGCTGGATTTTTTGGCTTTAAAAAACTCGGCTAAATCCACGGCCGGCAGGAAGTCGATATGAAAACTTTGGCCGACATCCCAGTAATTGGACAGCTGCAGCGAACTTGGTCCGCTTAAACCGCGGTGAGTAAACAGCAAGGCTTCGGTAAAGCTGTTTAGCGCATTGGAAAGTGTCGCTTCTACAGCATTACCACTGAGGCGGGTGGTGACTTCTTTAAAACTGTCGGAAAAGGTAAACGGCACCAAGCCGGCACGGGTTGGATAGACATGATGGCCAAACTGCTTGGCAATTTCATAACCGATTCCGGACCCTCCCAGCGTCGGAATGGACAGGCCGCCACTGGCGATCACCACAGATTCTGCCTGAAAATAACCTAAAGTGGTTGCGACCTGAAAACCCAAATCATCTATGGCAGTCATGGCTTTGACTTCACAGCTGGTTTTAATCTCGACCAGACCGGTTTTGTCACACTCGGCCAGCAGCATATTCAGAATGTCTTTGGCGCCATTTAAGGTAAACAGCTGCCCATGTTTACGTTCTTCATAGTCAATGCCATATTCGCAGACCAGCCCGATAAAATCCCAATTGGTATAGCGGCTGAGCGCGGAAATCACAAAATGCGGATTATGTGAAATATAGTTGCTTGGCTCGACATAGAGGTTGGTGAAATTGCATTTACCACCGCCCGACATCAGGATTTTCTTGCCAACTTTATTGGCTTTTTCCAGCACCAATACTTTGCGTCCGCGCTGGGCAGCCATATAGGCGGTCATTAAACCAGACGCACCGGCACCCAAAACTAGAACATCGTATTGATTTGCTGTTGCCATGTTGCACCGAGAGAAAATGAAAGCGGACTATTATAGACTTTATCGTTTGATGATGCCGCATTTTCCAGATTGAAATGTGCGCAGAATATTTACTTTTCCTATAAAGCAGGAATGGTCTATCAATAAACCAAATCATCGTTAGCAAGGCCACATTTTACTGTTTTAAGGTGATTTTTTACGCGGCAAAGTCGTGTTTATTTGATCTGGTTTTATTTTAAAGTTGTTTTAAATCAATAGTTTAGTATTTATTAAAGGGGCATTGTTGTTCAGAATAAATAGCAATTTTTAGACATATTTTTTATGTCATGACTTTGTCTCTTGGGGAACACAATGAATAAAACATTATTAAGCCTGGCGGTAATTTTGAGTATGGCTCTCACTGGCTGCGGTGGCGGCGGTGGCAGTGACAGCAATACGGCAGCATCTTCAAATCCATCTGCACCGGCTCCTGTGACGCCAACTTCACCTGGTTCAACACCTGATACCACGCCTGTCACTGCCAGCTTGATCAATGACGTTCGCTTTGCAGATCTGGCCACCGAATTTAGTGCCCAGACTTTTGGTCTGGACAGCTGGAATCCGAAAGCGATGGTGGTGCATCAGGATATTTTGTATGTGGCCAATGACAGCGCCGAGGCAAGCATTTTGCGTTATGACCTGAAAGCCAAGCGAGTCTTGAGTTCGATCCATGCCCAGAATATTTCCGGCATAGGTCGGCCGTGGAATCGGTTGTTTGATTTAAGTGTACATAACGACCGCTTATATGCGGCTTCTTATTCGTCTAACCGGGTCGATGTCTTTGATTTAGGCTCAGGCGAACCACAATTTCTGATGTCGTTGGGAACCGGCAGTTGGTCGGGTGATCAGCACAATACCGTGGTGGTGCATCCCATGTCGGTGGCAGCGAATGATCAATATGTATTTGCCACAGATACGCATAGCCGGATTAATGTCTGGAAGCAAAGTGAGATCAGTAGCACCAATCATTTAAAAGCCAAAAAATATGCACGTTTGTCCTTGCCGAACTGTGGTTATAACTGTAGTGCGCGTTTGGAAGCTGTCGGTAATTTGCTGTATGCCAGTTTTAATAATGGCATGAGCTATGTATATGACCTGACTCATCTTGAAGAAGGCGCAACAAACGTGGCGGCGACACGACAGGAAAATGTGGGAACACGGGTATTTCATGCCGCGGATGACCAGCGTTTTTATGCAGCCCATACTTCAGGCCGGATCGACAGTTCAGCTTTACCAAATACGCAAAATCTACAGAATATTTTTCCAGCCGCAGAAGAAAGTTTTTATAAATATCGTACGGCAGGGGCGAGTACCGATCAGCAACTGGCCGGTGCCTTAGATATTCAGGTTAGTCAGGAACATTTATTCAGCCTGTTTAACGGCAAAATTGTCATGATGCCGCTTAAGCGATTGCAGCAGTTCCAGTCCAATACTGCTGCCACAGTCACGGCACTCAAGCAGCAGCAGGCCCAAAGCCGCAGTTATGTGCTGCAAGATGGGGAAAGCTGGGAAACCCTGACCAATGAAAACCTGCGCCATTTTTATATGGATAATATTTTATCGGCAAATTTACAGCATCTGGGGGCAAAATTACTCCAGCCTATGCGCGTGAATGGGTGATTATGATTACCAATTTTGCCTATCTGGTGAATAGCCCTGAGTTTAAACACATCTGGTTTAACCATAAAGCGGTCATGGGGCATGACTTCTTTGGCAACAAGGGCCAAGTGGTCGGAGATGGCGGTTACTTTACCGCAGCGGAGTATCAAAAATATTATGATGAGATTATGAACCGTGGCAAAGTGACGCTCGGGGTGACCACCGTGGGCGGCGGTTTAGGCGGACGAAATGTGCTGGGAGTCGATACCTGGCTGTTCTATGCGCATTATTTTAATACCAGTATTGGCATTGTGGGCCATGAGTTCGGCCATCACTGGGGCAGCCACGACAGCGCCTGGGCCAAAGGCGGCTACGGTTTACAGGAAATTAATCAGCAATTGCATCAATATTTACAGCGTAAACAGCGCTTGCCGTATATGGACCCAGAGCTGAATAAATTCCACTTAACGCCACGGGCTGAGCTCTATAACGGGGTCGCAGAAAATATGCGCCGACCACGTCCGGATTCACATGTGAATCATCTGGAGCGCTATTTTGCCGCCAATCCATTGCCAGAGACCAATCAGCCTTAAGTTTTGATTTTCCTTCCATCTAGCTGAACCGGTGTCCGCTGGATGGAAGCCCGATTGAGGACGTCACAACAGATGAACTTTGAATTTCACAGCACATACAGATCATCAACAAAACTTTCATCAGACTTTTTTATGATCTGTTTATATTAAGATGTCGAGCTTCAACTTGACGCAGTTGCACTTTGATTGGCTTAACAATAAATAGAAATGTCGGCTAGACATCTATATCTGGTGGCGAACTTTATAAAAAAGGCTCTGTACACGACAAATTTCACAGAACCCTTATCCTATCAGGATTCTGCTTTCTTAAAATTGCCAAAATTTCCTTAAACTCTTCTTTTTTCCCAAAACCAATTAAACGCTGAATCGCCATTTGAACA
>NZ_VPBR01000017.1:0-45391 GCF_013418645.1 Acinetobacter sp. YH12132 | reverse complement strand
ACCATGCCATAGCGTTATAAACGCTTGTATGTGCTTCATGGTTTTCATCATTGGAATAAAGGGCTTCTGCGATTTCATCTTGACTAAATCCATCTAGGGATTTCCAATGAGCCATCATTTCCGGCACTGATTCATGCCCGAACTCTTGAGCATCTTCTTTCAAGGCATCAAGGATTACTTCTCGATTATCCTGTGAAAATTTGATCGTATCTTCATAATAAATAAATCCCGATGCACCTCCATCAATACCATAATTTGAAACGTCCGGTGCATTTTCAGTGAATGCTTCAATACCGCCCATTTGCTCGATAACAGCTTCATTTAACTTTTTGTTAGATGAATACTCATTTAAAAATGAATCTTGCATTGCGTCTAAATCTTTCATATTTCTGATCTCAACTTATTGGATTAACTTTAGAAAAATCATAACTTATGTTTAGCAAAACAATTAAAATAAAATTATCTAAACTATTATGTTATGGACTTAATTATATTAAAAACGTGATTATATTTCCATATAATTTAATCTATTTTATGTAACAAAAAAAAGACTGCAATTGCAGTCTTTTATTGGTTTTCTCTACTTATTTTTTTATCTCTGACTACTTTAGCTCTTTCATTTGCCTGTTGAACATGAGCCAATAAATCCAATTGATTACACTTAATGGATTTCTTTTTATCACTAAAATAACTTATAAAATAATCACTTGGTAAATTATGCTTTTCCATAATCGCCTTACCCTCACTGATCAACTTATCCATTTCTTTATCTTTGATTTCAGATAGTTTTTCATCTATTAGAGATTTCAAAAAGACAATATCTGAATTATCAGAAATATTATCAATTATACTTACTAATCTTTCCATTGTTACACCTTTATGGTTGTGTTTTGACTGTTATACGATTATATTACAGATTATATATTAAGCAATAGGAATTATTATGTTGGATATTAACAACAAAACAAAGCACATTGTATGCTTTTCAGGGGGTGAAAGCTCTAGCATTGTTGGTCTTGAAGTTGCGAAGCAATATGGAACAGAAAATTTAATACTCCTAAACCATGACATAAGCACTTTGGTTGAATCCGAAGAAATTAAAAAATACAAAGAAAATGTAGCTAAAAGCATTGGCAAAGAAATTACCTATGCAAATTATGAGGATCAAAAAGTATCTAATATTCCTGATCAATTTGAATTATCAGTAAAGCTCAATGGATTCAAATTTGGTAAAAATCCTCCCCTATGTACCACTTTTTTGAAAACAACTCCATTTCATAATTGGTTAGAAAATTTTGTTCCTGATCGAAATTGCATTATCTATTATGGATTTGATGAAAATGAAGTAGCACGTATTCAAAGGCGTTCATCAATATTAGCTGAAAAAGGTTATCAATCTGATTATCCACTAGCATTATGGCAATTTAAAAAAGATTATAATCGAACTTTTTTTAAAACGTCTGACGTTGGTATTCAAAAGCCAAGTCAATACTCCCATAGAAAACATGCAAATTGCGTTGGTTGCATTAAAGGTGGGCGTGTATCTTGGTATGTGACTTATGTAATGGATAAAGAAATATTCGACAAGGCTAAATGGGCTGAAAAAAGAATTGGATATTCTATTGATAAAGAATATTTCTTATATGAACTTGAGCCGATCTTTGCACAGCTACATGCGATTGGATTTGAAGCTACTGAGCATCAGAACGGCAAGTCCTTTTGGTCTAAAGCTAAAAAACATGGGATTCATTTAATTCATAGTAATGATGATGAAAAACCTTGTGAATGTATCTTTTAAAAAAAAGACTGCAATTGCAGTCCTTTTTTTTGGCTTGGGATCGGTGAATATGAACCGGGTGACTGAGCGAAGCGAAGTATCCCTGTTCATATTTCTGATAATCTATTCACATAAACCGTATGCAGAAACACATGAACTTGTATCTGCAATTGCGCCAATTAAATCATACTGCTGACCGCCAAACGATGTTTTTGACCACTCTGCCAATTCAATAATTCCATGTCCACGATAATCAGAAGTTAGTAGTGTTGCTGACTGTTTTTTTGAAGCTAGGCTAACAAGGCTTTCCCACTCCCGAACTCTCTCTATTTCCTCCGGATAACGTCTGCTGATTTCTGCTAACTCGTCTTTTGTCGTATTAATACAAGGCATACAACCAACTCGATTCATACCTTGCATATATAATGGGTTTGGTTTCACACCCATATCGAAATGAGCATCAAAAACGGATTTAACGCTCCATTTAAGAATAGGTCTATAATTAAATAGTCCATCACAGACTTGATCGCACTCGTTCAAATAGCGTCTAGCCAATGATTCTTCTCGTCTTACTCCTTGCCATGAAATAACCATGTCGCCCTGATCTAGTAATGGATAGTAAAGCTGTTGTTGGGGAACAATTTTTAATTCTTTAGTACAAAATTGTTTTTTTCTTGATGGGAATAATCCTTTCCATAAACATAAATCAAGGAACGGTACACCTGTTGGCACTAACACTGATAAAGCATTTTCAATAATTGATTCCGGTACACCTTGTTTTCTCCAAGTGACCATTACATATTCACGCTTTCTCGCAATTTCACGGCTAAAATCCGCTTTAACTCTCTTTATATTTAAATTTAATTTTTGCTCTAAATAGAATAAGTAGTCATAAGTTTCTTGATGTTCATGCCCTGTATCTGCAAAAACCGGTGTTAAATTTTCAACTTCTAAAGCAATAGCTAATAGAAGTGTTGCTGTTGAATCCTTACCGCCTGAAACACTAACTATATTTTGAGTAGCCATATTAATTCCTGAATTATGTATGGACGTAAATTTATTTATTATTCATTATTTATCAATTGATTGACATTATCAACAACTATTATGTTTTTCTAAAAAAAGACTGCAATTGCAGTCTTTTTTTTATTATGTACCTGATTATTAGTCTAGCTCCATTCCTTTGCTTTCCTGTTTAACTTCCTTTCCCATTTCTAAACCATCATTGATTTTAATGCTTCTTGATTCAGCATAGCTCTGTAAAAAATCAACTTCCTGTTTTGAAAAATCATCTTTATTGAAAGTTAAACTTTGCTCTCCATCTTGCCGGCTGAATGAAATTGTGCGGTCATCCATACCATCACTGAATACATTTAATTCACCTTTAAGATCATTATTTTTTTCATAATGTTGGAAAGTGTCTAAAGCTATGCTTAAACTTTTCTCTACTACTCGCTGTTCTTCTCCATTTAATTCAAAATTAGCAGAATATAGATTATCTTTATTGAATCCTAAACCATCATTAACGGCATTAAATATATCTTTTTCAGGATTAGTAGAATTACTATCTATTTCTCTTTCCCCGAACTTATCATCTGAATAAACCATATTTTCAGAATCTTGATTCAAAAATACTAAAACTGAATCGCTCTTATTGCTGATCTCAATAGTAATGTTTTCTTCATCAACTGTCACTTTAGCTGAATAATCATTCTTATTAGCAAAATCTTCAATTTTATCTGCTAAATCTAGGTTTTCATCACTTGGACGCAATGGCATTAATTCCGTTTGTATTTCATCTATTGCACTTACAAATTCATGGCTTGCTGTTGTTCCTGCATACCATGCCATAGCGTTATATACACTTGTATGTGCTTCATGGTTTTCATCATTGGAATAAAGGGCTTCTGCAATTTCATTTTCGCTGAATCCCTTTAGGTCTGTCCATTTCCCCATCATTTCCGGCACTGATTCATACCATCCACTATTATCAACCGTTTCTTTCATAGCATCTAAGATTAACTCACGATTATCTTGAGCAAATTTAAGCGTATCTTCATGGTAGGTAAAACCGGTAAAACCTCCATCAATTCCATTATTAGCGATTTCCGGTGCATTTTCAGCGAATGCCTTAAAACCGCCCATTTGTTCGATTACAGCTTTATTCAGTTTTTCATTAGATGAATAGTTGCTCAAAAATATGTTTTGCTGTTCTTCTAATTTAGAATCAATTACCAATTCCTGACCATCATGCACAAAACTTATTAATTGGTCGTCTTTAACTTCAATTGAAAAAGTTTCCCCTTTAAGTAGATTTTCATCAGAACTATTATTCACTAAACCTGTTAGCGTTTCTGATAGATCATTACTTGCGTAAATTTTATAATCGCCTTTATCGTCCTGATATAAAATTGCATATTCAGTTTCGATCTGATCTATATCTTGAATATTAACAATAGATTCTATTGTACCTGTAAACTGAAAGTCCTTAACTCCGGCTTTAATAAAATCCGGTGTCAATTCTTCGGGAATAAATGGTTCAACCATAGGAATATTTTGTTCATTTCTATATTCCGGATTATCTAATTCTAAGCTATTTAAAATATCTTTATTGCTCATAAAATCACTCTCAAGTTTATGGATTAGTTAATTATATTAGTTTATTTATTATCCATCCAATTATTTTTAACATTTAAGTGTAACAATAAAAAAAGACTGCAATTGCAGTCTTTTTTATTATATACCTGATTATTAATCTAGCTCCATCCCTCTGCTTTCCTGTTTAACTTCCTGCTTGGCTTCAATCCCTAGTGACTTAGAATCAATATCTTTAAGTGTAGCCTTAATATCTTTTATTATATCATAAGCATCATTCATTGCTTCTTTCATATCTTTTGATTTAGACACGTCATAAGACTTTAAGTGATTACCTTTGTTGGAAATATCAATGCTTTCATTTGAGAAGTCAATAAACAATGTTTCTTTATCGCCTTTTAGATAGTAGCCTTGATTTCCTCCATCCGATGTAACTGAGGAACAATTTTTCTGACTTGAAATAGTATTTTCAACCATATTCATTGTTGCTTTAGATGATGCCGGCATATTAATTACTCCAATTCCATTCCTTTATCTTTACCTTTTTCATTATTGATAGCAATTTCCATTTTATCTAGCACATATTCAATGCCTTGATTTTTTTCAGTACCGAACAATTCTAGGTATTTATTTGGATTATCACTCATAATCGCCTGATCACGCTCTGCTTTTACTGAATCTGAAATAATTGATACCTGATTACCATCAATTGAAATTGAAGCACTCTTATCACTATCGGTTCTAGTTTCGCTTTCAAAAGGTAAAGGTGAATATCCTTTGTTTATATCAATAGTAAAATGTGCTTCTTCTGCACTGAATGTCATATTAATTTTAGATACCATATCATTAGCATCTAAACTTTCGATCTTTTCTACAATAGCATTAATATTTTCTGCTTGGGTTTCTGATCCGTATTTCTCAGCATATTGTTTAAGGTCTGAAATTGAATTAACTTCAACCTCTCCATACTTACTTAAACCATGCTCTGCGAACTCCAATACTCCATCCGGATTAATGCCAAGTTTTGTTTCTTGGTAATTAAGTATTGGGTTATTACCACTAACAGTCCATTCACCTGCCTGATTAACAGTTGCTTGAAATTCGTCACCATATTCACTATATGCTTTAATAGTGATATAGCTATTTTCAATATCATCGGCATTATTCAACTTATATTCAGATACTTGGATTCCTAAATCATCCTCAATATAACCAACGACTTGACTTGACATTTCGACCATGCCTTTAGAATCATGTGCTTCATAGTCATATATATCAACGGCTCTAAGATCAATACCTGATTCCTGATCATTCATACTCATATCCTGCTTCATTGATAAATGTGCTGAATATTCCTGCACCACTTCTGCGATAACCATGTTTTCTAGGTCTTTAGCAATTTCCGGATTAGAAATATCTAATTTAGAAATATCTCCCCCATTTGATTTAACTAAATCAGAAATATTTTTCCAATTTTCTTGAACAAAAATAATTGACTGATCCTGATCTTTCCCTGCCAAGTGTTCTTGAACAAGATCATTAACATTTTCATTAATGCCTTTCTCAGCCATTTCAATAAATTTATCTACTCCCCCAAGTTTATTGATTACATTTTCTGCAAGCTCCTGATTAGACACATAGTTATCTAATATTTCTGCTTTGATCTCATTATTTGACTTAACCACGTTCTGCTCCAATTGAAGTTTTGAATAGTCTATTGCATAGATAAAATCCTCTACTGCTTTATCTATACTTTGATTACCATTATCTGCTATCGGTAAATTATTTTTCCCAAAATGGCTAACTTGCCATTTTCCATCCTCTTTAGCACTCTTGGTTAAAGCAACCATGCCTGTTGAAGTTTCAGCAAACAATCCATCAACTTTATTTTCGTTAAAGTCTTTAATTAGTATTTGCTCTAATTTAGTTACTTCATCAGCTAGACTTGATGCAAAGTCCATTAACTCTGCACCTTTAATATTTTCATTACTGACTTTTGAATGATTAAATTTGATTTGCTCAAATACACTTAATCTTTCTTTATCTTCATTAATGTAATCTTTAAACTGCACCTCAATTCCTTTATTTCCATTATAATTGTCTAATATTATGCCATTATCATTGTTATTTTTTCCACTATTATCATTTTCATATTTGTATCCATAATCCATTAATTCAATAGCATTATGTTTTGTTGCACTTCTTGAAATAGCTTCCGGCATAGATTCAATACTATCTGTATAAACAAAAGCATTATGTCTTGCACGACTGATCCCAACATAAAATGTTTCTTGAGAAGTTGTTTGGCTCTTAGTGTTTAAATCAACAATAACATTATCATACGTTAAACCTTGTGAAGCATGTACTGTCATTGCATAAGCATAATCTAAATGATGTTTTTTGCTTAAATCAATTTCTAAAAGTTTATTATCAGAATCCTTAGCAATAGCAATACCTGTATCTTTAGAAACACTTTCAATTGTCAATAGGTCGCCTGTTTTAAAGTCATCATAGGATTTAGTCACACGTACCTTATCCCCTGCTGAAAGCTCTATTTTTGATTCTTCAAAAATCCCTGCCTGTAATCCACTTGGACTGACAAATAATTTTGTTCCATCTGACTTTTCAAGCTCAACTTTATTTTGTTTAACATTTCTTCCTGTGATTTTATAGGTTTCTCCACTTTCAATTTTTCTTCTTTTATCTGACTTGCCAAAAATCACATAATCACCGGCATAGAATGAAGTGGCATAATCTGATTCTGCTTTACTTGTATCTCGCTGTGATAGCTTGGTGTACTCAATACCTTTACCTAAAGTTCCGATCTGCTCTCTGATTAGACTATTAATGTTCTGTCTATCATCATTCGTACCTGAAACAATTAGCGTTTTTTCTTTATCTTCATCACTGAGCGACAAATATTTTTCTACCAAAACTTTATGTCTATCATCTTTATTTTGAATTTCAGATAAATTTTCCAGATTATCTAAAGCATCATCAAAATTACCTTGAACACTTGAAACAACGGCTTTTCTGAGTACCTGATTTTTCTGACGCTGAATATCAGCCATTTTTGTTGTTTCCATACCATTTTTTTGTAGCAACTCAAAAGGTGTTCCGGCTTCTACTGCTTTGGTCTGTGCTGTATCCCCAAGTAATACTAATTGACAGCCAATCTTTTCACGTATCTCTAATATATCTTTCATTTGCTTGCTATTGATTACACCTGATTCATCAATAACAATTACAGAATTTTCATTTAGATTATCTTGAATTTCTTTAGATACTAGAAATTTAGCTACTGTATTCGCTTCTAGTCCATCATTTACAAGGTTTTTAACTTGGGCTGAATATGGTGCAAATAAAACCATTTCCTTGCCCTTATCTTCGATTAATTCCTTAGTCCTTGAGATCATAAAAGACTTACCTGTACCGGCATATCCTTGAATACCTAAAACGGCATTATCACTTGACAATACCATCAATGCACATGCTTTTTGTTCATCATTTAAAGTGGTTTTATCTAATTTTTCTTTGGCTTCTTCTTTGTTATAAGTAGCAATATAAGTTCCTTGTGAATCGGTCAATCTTTGGATTATTTCTTTATCTTCATCAATAGCTCTTTGAGTAGTATAAATATTCTCAGTTACTTCATATCCATTATCTTTTAAAATTTTATTGAAGTCTTTTTCATCTATATCTTCATATATTCCTAGAATATCTCTTACAGAATATTCGCTATATAAAACGCCTTTATTTTCATATCTAGCTTCTGTTTTCACAATTTGCTTATCTTCGACCATTTCTGACAAAATATTATCAATATCATCATAATCAATGATACCTAGTCCTTTTGACATGATAATTTCTTTCATGTCTTTTTCTCTGATTACATGATCTTTATCAGTTAAGTGTTTAACAACAAAATCTTTTAAATTTTCTGAATTATTAAAAAATAGTTCTTCATCCCCCTCGCCTGTTTCAAGTTTATTAATCTTTTCTTTCCACTGTTCCTTTAGACTTAGATCAACTTGATCCAAGTCTAAAATATCATCCAATGTTTCCTCTATTCTTCCTGTTGTGTCGCTTGGTACGCTATTTCCACTCCCTCGCAATCCAATAAGCTCATTGGCTCTTGACTGTTGAAGCTGTACTTCTTGGTCAATTGGCAATAACACATCACTTGGCTTGCTCCAAGTTGCCATAGGCTTGCCGGACAAAGTTCGCATACTGTCACTAATATCTTCTGTTCCGGCTGAATTAAATTGCCCGATAGCTGTGTAACTTCTTTGGATTCCAATATTTTTTTCTTGGTCAATCCAAACTTGGTCGTATAGCGTGTGACTGTTTCTATTTCCACTGTCTTGATCATTTTCATTGATTCGACTTTGGCTAACATTTCCTGCGTTGGTTCTACCGATCTCCGGTTGGTTGTTCGCTTCTTTTTCGGTGTTGTTTCCTGCTTTGGCTCTGATTCCGGCTTTGAAGTCTGCAAGTCCTGCGGTGAAGTCACTGATTCCTGCTCCTGTGGTGCTAAATCCACTGATTCCTGCTCCTGTGGTGCTAAATCCACTGATTCCTGCTCCTGTGGTGCTGAATCCACTAATTCCGGTACTAAGCTCTCGCTCTGTGGTTGTTTTTTCTTTGACATTTAAGTTCTCCGATTTTAAAAGTTGATCACCAAAATTAATTTGGATTTCTTGATTTGCATTAAAAGCATTTTCAAAAGTGTTCAATCCGATCTTTGGGGTTTTACTCCCCTGCCCGACTGACTGTTGTTTAATTTGATTTTTAAAACTGACTACGCCTACCTGATCTGCTACTTGCTTCCATGTATGGCGTATCTGAACAATATCTTTCTCTACCTTTTTTTGTCGTGTATCTAAAGTTGCAGATTGCTTATCTGCGGTTGTAGCATTTTCTCGATTCAATCCTTTCGCTTCTAAGGCTTCATTCACTTCTTTAGATCGACTTGAAAATGCCTGAATCTGAGCATCATTTACGTGTGCCAACTCAAAACCATCTTTAGTAATTCTGAGTTTAAATCCCATTTCTTTTAATTCTTTCGCAAGATACGTTTGATACATTTTCGTGTACTCTTTCGTATTCTTGATAATTGAATCATTTTGCAATGCCCTGTACTCACCATCTTCACGTTGGGTTAGATTGATAATTACTGCATGGGTGTGTAGGTGTGGGTCTTGATTACGATTAGTTTCATGTCTAAACGTACCAATTGCTAACTTTCCGGTCTTTTCAATTACAGTTATGCCTTTAGTTTTTTTTCTAGTTTCAGCATTTGCTTCAATCTTTTCTAATGTTTTTTTAACTGCTAATTCATGCGCTTTCATTACATCAACATTTGAATTAACTAATGATTCAATACTGACTGATTTAGGTGCTGAAAATGTAAGGTCAATTGCTAATCGAGTATTAGCATCTTTCTTATTAAATTTATCTTGGCGCAACTGTTTTTTAAAATTACGTGGGTCTTTCCCTGCCATTAAATCAATAAAGTGTTCTTTTTTGACTTCGCCACTCAATCCTAGTTCCTCTGCAAGTTTGCCTTGCCATTGGCTAGGTTGATTTTCCTTTGAGTAATAATCATCCTTAGCATCCTTATAATAGCTATCTATATGTCCAATAGATTGACTTCCTGCGCTTGATCTAGTGATGATTGAATGGCTAATCATTTATTTACGCTCCCTTATTATGCAAAATCTTTTTCAAAATTTTGTAATGGCACGTACTGCTTATTAATTTCCGGATAATCTTTTGGAATTAATTTGGTACGTGTTATCGGATAATCACCGGCAAAGTTAATATAAATGTTTAAATCCGGTAGATTCATAATCTCACTTGCCAAAACTACATGCTCTGTTGCTTTAATAGTTTGTCTTGAACGTGAACTACTTTGACCACTACTGCTTGTCACTTGCTCTCTTAATACTTCCATTTCACCTAAAGCAGATGACATATAATTAGCTGTTTCATGGTCTGTACTTGATCCCCCTAAAACAAATAAATTACGGAAACAACTCATTAAAATAATAGATTCTGTTTCACCATAAATCTGCGTTAATTGCTTAACGGTTTGAAGTCCTGCAATAACTTTTAAGCCGTGTTTACGTCCTTTTTCTAGTCCATCACGCAAACTACTAATAGCATCCATAGAAGATAATTCATCTAATGAAACAAAAAGACTTCTAGTTTTACTTGGTGGCAACGACAAAATACCTGAAATAAAAATATCAGCAAAAGTAGTAATCAATGGCTTTAATGCGTCTTTCTGATCTTCTTTCCATGTAATATAAATATTCCCGATCTCAGATTCATCACTTAAAGCATCTAAAATACTAAAGTCACCATCAGGCATTAAATTGAATGCCGGTAAACGGTCTGATAATGTGAAACGTGCTGAACCTAGTGCTTTATCTGCGCCTTTAACGAACATAGCTTCTGCATCAGTGCCGGATAATAATTCTTTTAACTTATCTTCTTCTAATACTGTTGCCATGTATTGAACGTCTTTCATTGACGGTTTTTCATTATTGTTTTTAACGTATTTCATACACTCTTTTAATAATAATCGAGCATAACTATTCCACTTCTCGCTCTCCCCCTCAGAACGTGGAACAATAGAAAATGAAAAGCGATTATAATCAGCTTCATTTTTAATTTCGTTAAATAGATTCCATCCTTTTGTTCTGTCATCAAAAGGATTCAGTAGAATATCTTTTTTTGGGTCGGCAAATAATGAGTAAAGATCACCGTTTGGATCAATTGCAATAACACGGTCTAACTGCTTTTTATCCCCTTTAGCACTCAACTTTTTATAAAGTTCTTGACGTTCTTTAATGCAGTACATCATTTCTTTAATTGATACTGATTTACCTGTACCTGTCGAACCATTCATAAGAATATGCAATGCTTCAACCTTTCTAGGGATTGGTATTCCTGCAACTGTAAGCTGTTTATCGCTCTTGGTACTTTCTCTAGTTGCATTAATTAATGTTTCAGGTGAAACGATCTGTGTACCACGTAAATGCTTTTTATATTTCTCTCCTGTATATACATCAGGTCTAAATGCTTTCATAAAATAACCAATTGTGAAAACAATAATAGGTGGGATAATCAATGGAAATAATAATCTAATGTCATTTAATTGATACGTTTGCTGAAAAACATACCACAAATAAGCTCCTTTCTTTTCAATTTCAGGAATACCATGTAATACCTTAACAGCCACAATCCATGCACCAAAAGCGAAAAATAATGATGCAAAAATCATCATACCTATTCTTTCGCTTCTTCTACTCTCTGAATACTTCTTTTTTGCTTTAGCCATAATAATACCCTTTTAATCCAAATTTACTGGTCTGTTAATAAATCAATAATCTGATCTAGTTTATCAATTACCACGTTTTCTTTATCTGTAAAACTTTCACAAATAGCCGAACATGCTTGCGGTAAAGTTAATCCTTGCGTATTCGCCCATACCTGTATCTTTAAGGCTGTGTCATACGAAATATGGATTCTGACTTGCTTCTTATTAGTCGCCATTTGTACCTCCAAAACAACTTTAGTCATTCTGCACTATTTTTATATAATTATCAATTTACTGGCATTTACTGACAAAGTATTTATATCTATATGTTTATTATGTTTTTTTTATTGATTTACTGCCAACTACTGACAAGTTAAATAAACTGGATTTTTACACCATAATCTGACTGAAAGCCTTACGGAGTAAGGCTTTTGGTGGCATCCTGCTAAGGTGCGTATGGTGTGTGACAAAAAATGACTATTTTTTGTGTAAAAAGTCAGGCTGAAAGCCTGTACTTTGCCAAAATTCAATCTCTGATTGGATTTTAGAGCGTCATCAAAAAAAACTAAAATTTTCAATGCCTTGCTAGGCATTTAAAATTTTAGGTCTTGAATATTAGTTCAAATTTAAAGAATAAATCTTTCGATTTATTCTTGGTTAGCTTTTAGATAGCTTTTAGATAGCATATAGATAGCTTTTAGGTAGCTTTTGGATAGCTTTTATTTGGAAAAGTTAGACTTTAGATAGACTTTGGATAGCAATTGGTTAGACTTTAGATAGACTTTGGATAGCAAAATACCGAAAAAAGTATTTGACAAACAAAATCGGATTTTGTTAAAGTAGCAATCAATGAAAGGGTAGTGCGAATATGAAAAAGTTTACTGTTTTCCGTTCAAAATACCCACTTGTCAGTTCATTGTATAATCAAGGTTATACTCAAGCTGAAATAGTTGAAAAACTAAAACTTGAGCATAATTTGGATTTAACAGTAGGCACATTTAAAAATTATCTGCATCGTTTGAGGAAGTCAGATAATTTGCCGGTAAAGGCTGTTGATCCTGTTGATTCATCAGGAATTGAAAATAACGTGGGTGAACATAATCAAGATGATAATGTTAAAAATGAAGTTAAAGAATTTATCAATTCTCACTTAAATGAATCAGATTCAGATAATGATTCAGATAATAATGAATTGGAAGATGAAAGCCATAAACCTAAATCACAAAGGAATTTATCATTCCGTGATAGAGGTCAAATGTTTATCCATGAATTAATGAGTAAACCATAATTTTTTTAGATCAAAACATAAGGTGCGAAAATGAAAATTGCTGTATTAAATTTCTCAGGTAATGTAGGTAAATCGACTATTTCTCGTTATTTACTTCAACGTCACATGCAGACTGAGGTTTTTTCTGTTGAATCCATTAATAAATCACTATTCAGTGATACCGAAGTTACAAAACTGAAAGCTAAACAGTTTTCAGCTTTGCAAGAAGCAATGCTTTTAAACGATTCTTTAATTGTTGATATTGGTTCTTCTAATATCGAAGAACTGTTGGTTCAAATGACTTCTTATAGTGGTTCTCAGCACGATTTTGACTATTTCTTAATCCCGACTATCCCAATGGATAAACAGATTGTTGATACTCTGAATACTATTGGTACTTTAATGCAAGAATTTGACATTGAAGCTAAACGCATTAAAGTTGTTTTCAACCAAGTTAAAAATGCAGATGATATTGATTTCGATTTTGAAAAAATCATTTCTCTTTTCCAAAAAATGAAATTGAAAAATAATACTGCAACATTATTTTTCACAGACTACTACAATAAAGTAGATACACTGGTAAATGACATTACCTACAAAAACAAATTTAAGTCTAAATTGCTTGATATGGATTTCATGGCTGAAAGTGTTGATCTGTTCCAAACTGAATTAACTGAGGTTCGTAATCAATATAAAGCTGAAACAGATACGGCTAAAAAAGAAAAATTGCACAATAGCATGAAAGAAATTGCTCAATTGATTCAATTATCTCGTCTTGCTGTTACTGTAAGACAAAATGTGGATGATGCTTACCAAGTATTGTTTTAATAATTAAACTAAGTAGGTATATAATCAAATATACCTACTTTTTTTATTCCATCTTCCTGAGTAATCCAAAATGAATGTTGAAGAAAAAAATCCGATCTCTGAAAAAAATAATGTTGATTCAAAAATTGACGTTAAAAAAGAAGATACTGAATTACAAGCTCATATTTCTGTGGTACGTCAAGCTATTGAGGAAATGAAAAAAAATCCGGCTTATATTCGTGAAGCATTTTTTATTAGCTTACTCGAAGCCTATGATGCAGTAGATGAAACATTTAAAAAGCGTACTATCGCCTTAAACTTAAAACTTCTTAATCTACAAAAAGTTTGTCAAAAACTTGAGAATTTAGACAAAACTGTTGAAAACAGACTGCTTGAATCAACTCATAATAAACTTGATTTGGTTTTAACTGAGTTTGATAAAAATTTAGAACGTCTTTCTGATCCACTTACAAACATCAGCCAAAACACAAAAAATGTTGGGGTGTCTTTAAGCAAGCTGAATAAGCAATTGGTACATAATCTCGAAGAAAATAATTCTTTAAATATTGAGATTAAAAATAATGTTGCTAAGGTCGCTAGTGTTGCTAAACTTGTTCCGATTTTAATAATTTCAAATTTCCTGTTGATCGTTTTTTTATTGTTCGATAAATTTTTTTAGTCTATAGGGTGCTGTCGTGATATTCATTAGTTTGTTGTTGGCGTAGTGCAAACAATGGTCGGGGCTTTAATACTTTTCCCATTTCTGTTATTCCTCCATCATAAAAGAAAAGGGGCGTTTAACTGATCTCTCGATAACAAATATTGAGGTGTACTATTAAAATTTCTGAAAGCCATAAAATTTTTTATTTTAATAAAAAATTTAAAGTAGATAACAAAATATCTATTCATACCTTGATCAACCATCAAGTGAAAATTTACGATAGTTTCTTGAATGATAAGCATACTGCTTACAAGGTTATTAATACTCACTATCATCGTTTAGATCGCAATAAATTTATCAAGCGTCTTGAATGGTTAGTTACCAATGGGGCAACAAGAGAACTTAAAAAAGCATCTGCTAGAATGCTCCGTAAACTTCAAAACTGAACTGCTTTTATTTTTTGATTAGCGAAGTCTATCTAAAAATAAAAGCAGTAATTATTCTTTTAAGCTCTGATCCAATCGGGGCTTTTTTTTGATTTGTGGTATCCGACTGCATATTCTTGTCCAAATGGACACTTAATGGTGCATTGTAGTGGACATAGATTCTTCTTTTAATTAGACACTCTTTGTATCTAAAATGAAATTTAAAAGAGAAAAGGAAAATGATTAATATGAAAAAAACGGTTATTGCACTGAGTTGCTTAGGTATGCTTTTAATGAGCTGTTCCTCGCTTCTTAATCCAAGTATTCAGAACTCACTAAAAGAAGTGAGAACATCAAAATTCCTAAAAAATGAAGATAAAACAAAAACTATTGGTGGGATTGATGCAAATAGTAATGGTGTGCGTGATGATATTGAGGAATACATAAAGCTCAAATATGGGAATAACCCTGAATTTGTTAGCGTATATATGCAGTATGCAAAAGAATTACGAAGAAAGCTGACTTTAGCTAGTGAAGATCGTGAGGTCTATCGTAGAGCGTCACACGAAGTTAGTAGGAAAATGGTTTGTGCTTCGGAAATTGACTATAAAGTTGAGCCTGAAAAAATGTATCAGGACACAATGATCATATATGCCCTGTCGGTAAATACCAAGCAACGTAAGGCTGAAAGTAATCGCATTAGCTCGTTGGTGAGTGGCATGGTATTCACATTGCCAACTGAGGAACACTGCAAAAATTAACGAATACGTTGATTAAAGTATCCAAGTTAAAAGAGAATGGGTATCCAAGTACCTATTGATTTTGCAATCCGACTGCCAACACTGAACACTATCAGAAAAAATCCTGGTTAGTGAGCCTGTCGAACTATCCAAGTATTTTTTCCTGATAGTGCTAGAACGCTCTCATTTCGCCTATATGACGTTTTTAAAAAATCCTTAGATTAGTTTAACGCTGTTACCTTGCTAGGTCACAGCAAGCCAATGTCTGCTGACATTGGCGGTTTAATTTCTTTTTTTGATCTTGCTGAATATTTTTTTTGTTGGTCGGGTAGGGGGTTCTGATCCTGTCCGGATTTTTTAATTTCGATCCTGCATTGAAATAAAAAAGCCTACTTTCTAAAGTAGGCTTTTGGAATTAATCATCGTTTTAGTTTCTTGGCAAGCTCTGCGAGTATAGCTCGTCTTTCATCACCTAAAACCGGATTATTAAAGGTATCAGGTATTTCGATTTTTCCGTACTTGGCAATGTTGCTGACATAAGGTTTTGTACCTCCTGAAAAAAACCGCTTCATAATCGCTTCAACTCCGGCTTTACCACGTACTGAAACAATATAATCTAAGGTCTGCTGATCCCTTTCATTTTCAATGATTATGTCATTAAAGGTATAACCAATAGCTTTCAAGCTAAGATCGGGCATAGAGATACCGGCATACTTAAAAACATTAGATAAGTAAGGCTTAGTATTTCCCATTTTATGCAAAATCTTTTCAATCTCGTATGGGCTTTTTTGAGTGAGAAGATAATCATATAGTTTCTGATCTCTGTCACTTTCAATCAAAATCTTGCTTAATACTGAATCATTCATAATCGCACCTATAATGAATACTAAAACGGCAATTCGTCAGAATTTTCAGGATTTTCTTTGGATTTTTTTGCCTTTTCTTCCTGCTGTTTAATAATTAGTTTTTCAATCCTTTTATTTGTATATCCGCACTGAACTAAAAAAGGATAGAACTCTAGTAGCCTTAAATTATCTGTTAATTCAACTGTAATTCGATGATAAAACTCACTGACTGATTCTTTCGGCTGTTTAAAATGTTTTTCAAAACTTTCAAGCTGTAAAAGTTTAGGTGTGAATTTCGCTACTTGCTTTTCACTGAATAATCTTTTCATGTTTAGTGTTGGGTCATGGACTGCTTTAAGTGTTCCATCTAAACCATCAAAAGATGATACTAATGTGTAGCCTGTAATCTTGCATGATTCTTCGGATATTGGCACTGATTGAACTGTTAAACTTGTATTGCTGTTAATAGATTCAATAGCCGGTGTAATTTTTCGTCTGATTAAATCAGCTTTGGTTGAAGTGAAGTCAGAAAAAATTTCCCTGAATTTTTCAATACTTACATTAATAACAGTATCACCACTTATATTTTTTTTACCTATGTAGCGTTTACTGCAAATAAACTCGAATAACTGTCCTGCTATTGGTTTTCCTGCTAGTGCAACTAGACTTTCAAACCACAACCAAGTGTACTTGTCCATCCGCTTCAAATAAGCGATTAATGGTTTTGGAAAGCCAAAAGTTACTACTGCATCCTCAGATTTTATATAAGCAAATAATCCGGATTTAACCGGCTCACCTGTTTCAAGATCAAGATACTGATATGAGTTAGAACGTAACCTTTCACAAGCATCAAATAAACTTCGATAGGCATAACCTGAGCTTGTGCTTCGTGAAATTCTCCATAAAGCATTGAACTCTTTTATTCCAATACTGAACTCTGTATTGGCATCATAATCATAACCTTGCTTATTGAAATAATCAGCCATAATGAAAGCAGTCGTGATAATCCTAAAATCATCCGGTGTTAAATTTTGAACTTTCAGTGCTTCAAGATCATTGATAAAGAAATTGTTTTTCCGGATCGTCTGCACATCTTCATAAACTAAATCTAATTTATAACTTGATTTATACACTGTCACTTTACGCTCTAACTTATCAGGTTTAACTTCAATGATACTGTCTGACATTTTCGCACCCATAAAAAATTATAATTATATTAATATACCTATTAATAAGGATTATATAATAGTACATCAATATAGGTGTGGCAAGTTTTAAAAAAACTGCCACACCTCGATTAGTGCTACAACTCTATATCTTTATGATTATAAATATATGTTTTTAAAGAATATTCTTCTTACTAATTTTGCCATACCTATAAATAAAAAAAACTTTTCCGACTAAAAAATGAGCAAAGAAATTGTAGTCATATAATAAAAAAAGTGTAATTTTATGCCAATTGGTAAACAATGTTTTGAAGCCTTGATTACTTATAAACTTTTTTTATAATTCAATCGTTTAAGGCATCCAAAATTTATAATAATTATGATCATACTGTTTTTTTTATGCTCAAAATGTCTAATTTTATTCCTGCTGAATTAAATCGCCTATTTTTTTCACTTACCTGTGGATAAGTCACTATTTTTAGGCTTTTTTTTGAAGTTTCTTCTTACTAATCTGCCATAGGTTTCTTACTAATCTGCCATACCTTTCTTACTAATCTGCCATACCTTTCTTACTAATCTGCCATACCTTTCTTACTAATCTGCCATAGGTTTCTTACTAATCTGCCATACAAACGTAATTTTGACATTGATTTTAAAGGAGAAATCTAGCGCAATATTAATATTAAACAAGCAAAAGCAATAATTGTAATTTTAATGTTTTTAAGTTCGTGCATCTTTGTTGATAACTTTTCTGAATCAAATTGCATCTACTTTAAACACTAAGCCTTGCTAGGCTTAGTGATTTAATTAAATTTTTTTTTTGCTTTTTTGTTTAACCACTTATCAATTTTTGTCCATGAGTTAAATTGAAGCTAGTGATCTATCTAAATATGGTATAACTTTTTATTAATAAAGATAATAAATTGTTATACATTAAACAAAAATAATAATGCAGATTTTCTTAATACATCACTCTTTTGATTACAAAATAATTCACTTTGTATCTTGCCTAAGTATGCAGACTTTTATATGCTCACTTAAACAAAATCAGAAAATGTCAAACAAAAGGGGGAAATGAAAAATAAATTCTTCATTTGATCTTAACAAGTCGTTTATTGATTCAAAATTGAAGCATCACCTTGATACCGGATGCTCAACAATGAACTTACAAGAAATCAAGCTACTTGATCAAACGACACAGTATGACGTTGTTATTCGTCAGATTGCATCGGACAAGGGCAAAACTTCCGGTTGGACGTTAGAATTGATACTGTGCGCTGATAAGCGTGTATTTGAAGCAACGACAGCGAGGGGCAACGTCAGAATTTTCAAGACGTTAGAAACTGCGCTCACATACGCATTGGATGCGTGTAAAAACAGAAAGTCACTGAGCTTGATTTATCACTCTCAAAAACTTTCAATTTCAACCATAGAAGAAAATGAGGTATAGCATGACTATAAAATCTTCTTTAAAACTAGCTTTAAAGGCAAGCGGTGCTTGTTTAGCTTTAACTCTTTCATCACAAGCCTTTGCATCAGATTTTGGCTGTAAAGCATTGTTATGTTTTGCCGGTGGTAAAGGCGTTTCTGAATGCCAACCAACAATTAAAAAAGTAATTCGTGATATGGCGAAAGGAAAGGGCTTTCCGCATTGTTCACTTGTCGGTGGTGGTAGCAGTAGTAGCGGTGCTATCGGTCTTGGTGAAAGTGGTACTACTAAAAATCTGACTGATTCCATGATCACTGTTAAGCGATACACTGAAACACAGCGTAGAGGTGGCATGTGTAAAGATGGTGAAACTCAAGCTAGACGTATTTTCAATAGCTACTATGTCTGTCCGACCATAGAAATCAATATTCCTCCTGAATACTCAGCAGACGAAAAACATCAAAAGCAAATTTATAATTATCAATTGTAATTTGTTAGCCATAAAAAAGGGCTAATGAATTTTTAGTCCTTTTTAAAAAAAATATATAGGTGCGAAAATGATTGATCTAATACAAGCGTGTGCTTCAAACACACCTGTACCGGTAGCGCAAGCTATCATCAGAACTGAAAGTAGGTTTAATCCACATGCTATCGGTGTTAATTATGGTGGTAAACAAATTAAACAGCCAAAAAGCTATGCCGAAGCCGTATTAAAAGCAAAACAGTTAATCAGTAGTGGTCACAATATTGATCTAGGATTGGCTCAAATTAATAGCTCAAATTTAAAGTGGCTTGGTCTTTCCATAGAGCAAGTTTTACAGCCATGTAATAATCTTAAAGCTATGCAATTCATTTTATATGATTGCTATAAGCGTTCCGGTGAATCCGGTCTAGGAACTAAAATGCAACGTGCATTTAGTTGTTATAATACCGGCAATCATAAGAAAGGATTTAATAATAACTATGTAAACAAGGTTAGTGCCAATTATAATCGTTATATTGGTCAAAATGGTTCAATTTATAAAGCAACTTATAATTTAAGTGATAATCAAAATGCTATAAAACCATTACCGAACAATAGTGCTGAATTGGCAAATTATGCCAATTCTATTAACGGTGAATATAATCAAAATAATATCAAAAATGGTATTGCTTTTGATTCAGAATTGAGCAACAATAAGCCTGTGATTGAAAGGGCTGTTGTTGCATCAGATAATCGCATTAATAATAATTTATCAGATGCTTTCTCTAGTCCTAAAAAAGATGCTTTCTCGTTTTAAGTTATAAACAAAAGCCTTTTTAAACTAAACTAAACTAAACCAAACTATATAGGTGCTTAGATATGACTAAAGCTAATACGCTCCAAGTTGAAAAAAACAGCTTCCTTAATGCAAAATTTGCTTTCACTTGCCTGTTGGCAATTTTTGCTGTAACCATGCCTGAATTGGCAATGGCGGGTCTTGCAAAAGCGAATGCCGGTGCTAACTCTTTCATGGCACAGATTCAGCCGATTATCCGTATCTGTGCGATTATTACCGTTATTTTCTGTGGTCTTGCATACATGAATGAGTGGGTTGATAACCGCAAGTTATTCAAAATCTGTGCCGGTGTGGTTATTACTGCATCTGCAACTGAATTAGTTACCCTGCTTTGGTAATAATATCGTAAGTGTTATTAAAAAAAGGGGGTAATGTATCCCCTTTTTTTATATAATAAATTTATTAATGTTCAAGATAATGGGGTGGTAAATGGTTTTTCCACTGTTTAAAGCGTGTACTCGACCTCCTATGTTAATGGGTGTTCCAATTCGTGCATTAGTGTTTGTAGCCGGTTTTATTCTTTTATTGGCTATTTCTTTCAGCTTTTTCTTTTTACTTTTAGTACCAATCGCAATTCTGATTATGCGTGAAATTACTAAACGTGATGATAAGCAATTTAATTTAATTGCTGTTTGGTTTAAAACCAAAATGCGTTATCCATCTTCTTTAAAAAGAATTTGGAATGCTACTAGCTATTCTCCATCAACTAATTCTTTAAAAGAATTAGATAAATAATAAGTCCATAGGTGCGATTATGACAACTTTCAAAAAAGCAGAACTTTCGGTTTCTGAGCGTTCAATCTCTGAACGTATCCCTTATAGTCACCATGTTCGTGATAATATTATTGTTACGAAAACAGGTGAATATTTAACTACACTTAAATTGGTTGGTCGTACCTTTTTAGGTGAATCTCCTGAAACAGTCGCTCGTTGGGTGTATGAGCTAAATACTGCATTAAAAGGCTGTATGACTGAAAACTTTGCGATTTGGACGCATTTAGATCGCCACAAAATTAGTGAATTTCCTGAAAAACAATATAATAATTATTTCAGTGAATATTTTGACAAAAATTATAGTCAATTATTTAAAGCAGATAATCTCCTTGCTAATACAATTTACATTACTTTCATTTTTCGCCCACAAGTCGGACAAGGCGTTAAAATTGGCAAAGTAAATAAAATGTCAGAACGTGATCGTATTGAATTGCAGAATAGCTACATTGAACAATTAGAAAATGTTAGCTCTTTAATGTTTGATCTGTTGAAAGCTAAAAAATATCAGCCAACGTATCTAGGCACATACACTTTAGAAAACTCTGTTGAGTTTGTAAGTGATGAAGATAAAGAAGTGGTTTATTGTTCTCAGCTTGAATTTTTAAACTACTTGCTGACAAGAGATAAAAGCCGTGTTCCGGTACGCAATAATCGTATCTCAGATTACATCGGTAATCACCGTATCCTTTTCTCTCCACAAGGCGAGTTTGGTGAAATTCGTTTAAGTAATGGCGACAAGCAATTTTTCGCAATGCTTGATGTTAAAGATTATCCGGAAGCTACCGGATCAGGACACTTGAATGCCTTAATGAAGTCTGATTTTGAATTTATGCTTAGTCAGTCTTTTGTTTTTATCTCTAAGCGTGATTCTAAGGCGTTTTTAAAGCAACAATTAAAATTCCTTAAAGATGCTAAGGATATGGCATTTAGTCAAATGGAAGAATTAATTGAAGCTCAAGATGATCTTGATTCAGGTCGTTTCTTAATGGGTCATCATTATCTTTCGCTTCAAATTTTTGGCGATTCTATTAAACAGGCACAAGCCGGACTAAATAGCGCATACAACATTTTAACCGATCTGCAATTTGTCTTAACTCGTTGTGATATGTCGCTTGAGGGTGCATTTTTTAGCATGTTGCCATGCAATACAAAATATATTCCTCGTCCAAGTCCGATTACAACATTTAACTTTTTATGCTTTAACTCGTTCCATAACTACGCTACCGGCAAGCCGGTGAATAATCCTTGGGGTTCGGCAATTATGCCACTTAAAACCACATCGGGTTCACCAATGTATTTTAATTTCCATAGCACACCAATTCACGAAAATAGTCTTGGTAAAAAAGCATTAGGTAATACTGCTTGTTTTGGTCAGTCGGGTGCAGGTAAAACCGTTCTACTTGGCGCAACGATTAATCATCTAAATGACGTTGCTAAAAATGCCGGTCAATTTATCTTTGATAAGGATCAGGGCATGAGCGTTTACGTCCAGGCGGTAAATGGTCGTTATTTCACGGTTAAACAAGGTCAATCTACCGGTTGGAATCCACTTCAAGTTGAAGATAAAGGATTTATTAAAGACTTTATTAAATCTTTGGTTGGATCGGATGGGATCGGTTGGAATCATTATGATGATCAAGAGGTCACAACGGCAATTGATTTGCTATTCAAACATGAAAAATCAGATCGCAACTTGTCTTATTTCACGCAAGGTTTACGCACAGTAATTCATACCGATTCTGATAATGAACGTCCAACTATGAGCAGTCGCTTACAAAAATGGATACGTGGTGCTGAATACGGTTATCTGTTTGACAATGATAATGATCTTCTCGATCTATCTACATGCCGTGTATATGGATTTGATGTTGGTGAATATATTGAAAATGATGTAATTCGTGAGCCGATTATGTCTTATCTATTATATCGCTCAAGAGAAATGCTAAACGGACAGCCTTTTGTTTATGTCTTTGATGAATTTTGGTCAATGCTTCAAGCGGAAGTTTTCCAAAAATTGATTAAGGATGAATTAAAAACGATTCGTAAAAAGAACGGTTTTTGTTTCTTCTTAACTCAAGAACCAAACGATGTTTTATCGCATCCACTTGCGCCTACATTGGTTACTCAGCTTGCAACTTTAATTCTGCTTGAAAATGATAAGGCAACTGCCGAACATTATATTGAGGGTCTAAAACTCACACATGCTGAATTTGATTTGGTTAAGTCCATCCCTGAAAGTTCTCGCCAATTTGTCATTAAGCAAGCGACACAAACTGCCGTTGCTAAACTTGAATTAAAAGGCGGTGAGGCATTTACCAACATTATTAATGTATTATCAGGTACTCCGGATAATGCACGTTTGGTAGATAAAATTAAGCAAAAAATAGGAGAAGAAAAAATACAGAAAATTTTAGAATCTGAATTATCTTCTGAGGAAGATAAGAACAAAGTCCGGAATATGTCTTGGCAAAATGTCAAGATTGATAGCCGTGAGTGGTTGCCGATCTATTGGCAAACATTAAATGAAGCAGATATTTAATCTGCTTCTTTATCCAAAAAAAAACTTATTCAGGTGAATTATGAAAAAGATTATTTTAGCAACAATGGTTAGTGCATCTGCATTAATCGTAACTAATGTGAATGCCGGTGTTCCGGTTATTGATGCAACTGCCAATGCTACCCGTATGGCAAATTTTACGAAGCAAATGGTTGAAATGGCTAATCAGCTTACTACCATGAAAAACCAATTGCAGACACAAAAATCAACTTATGAATCTTTAATTGGGTCACGTAACTTAAACCAATTAATGAATGCCGGTTCAAAATATTTACCGGCTGAAACACTCCAAACGTATGAAAAAATCCGCAATGGCGATACCAAGTCGTTATTGGGTCAAATGACAACTTTAAGTCAGAAATACAAAAATACCGGATCATCTTCACTTTCAAGCTCAAAAGCTGTTCAGGAAGCAGGGCGTGAAGCTCATTTACGAAATGAAGCTATTATTGATCAAGCGTTTCAGCGTTCTAATTCACGTATCAATAACTTGCAACGTCTAATGAATCAGATTGACGCTACCGGTGATACTAAAGCATCTGCCGATCTACAAAACCGTATCAATGCAGAAATGGGTTTAATCCAATTGGAACAACAAAATATCCAATTAGTTAAATATGCTGTTGAAGCTCAAGATAAGCTGAGAGCGCAACAAATGCGTGATATTTCTGCAAAACGAAACAATCCGGCTAATGCAAAACCGGATTTTAAAGTAATTTATTAATGATTAATGAAGTGGTGTTATTCGTAATGCCACTTCATTATTAATTGGATTATAAACAAGGATATGGCTATGAGTATTAAATTATTATCTTCTTTATTTGTTTTGGTTGCTTTTACGGCTGTTGGTTGTAATAATGATAGCGATTCGACTGCGGTTGAATCTAAAGCAAAATATGATGTGGATTATTATGTGGCTAATCCAAAAGTTGCATATAAAGTTGTAGATGATTGTAATGCTCAGGCTTCTACAATTGTTGAACATGAGGATATTTTCTCAAAAGGCGACTGTAAAAATGCGATGTTAGCTAAGAAAAAAATTATTCAGTTGCGTAATAATCCAAACAATGAAAAGCCTAGCTTTGATTTTAGTAATGTGAATACTAAAGAAAAAGTATAGGTTCAAAATAAAGCCAAAATATTTATTTTGGTATTGAGGTGCGATTATGAACTTATTTGAAGCAACATTACAAAACGTGGATAATGCGCTTAACTCGTTTGTAAGTAGTTTTTCTGCCCAAATAATTGCTGAAATAAGTCCACTTGTTAGAATTGGACTTGTTTTGTATTTTTTATTTGTGGGTATTAAATATATGAAAGGCGAAGTAGATGATACTTTGTCTGACATTCTGTGGCATATTTTTCGTGTAGGTATCATTGTCAATATTGCTTTGACTGCCGGTGTTTATCAGAATTATATTATTGATTCTGTTCTAGGTTTACCGGATGACTTAGTAGCATCATTAGTTGCCGGATCAATGCCAAATGTTACATCAGGCAATGCAATGGCTACTGTATTGGATACTATGTGGACTGAAGCCATAGAAAAATCAAGTGCATTTTTTGCTTTAGGTCAAATAGGTTTAACTGATATTGACATAATGCCTTATATCAATGGTGTTCTTGTTTTAGTTGCTGTTATCTTCTGCATTATTATTGCTTGTTTTTGGCTGTTTGCATCCAAAATTTTAATGGCACTATTATTAGCTGTTGGTGCATTATTTATTGTTTCATTGGTTTGGCAACGTACACAGCATTTATTCGGATCATGGATGAATACTCTATTGGGTTTAATTCTGATTAATATTTTTATCTGTGGTTGCTTTGGGATTTTTGGTTCAATATTTGAATCTGTTTTATCCGGTCTAAATCCGGATGCAGTAGATGCTAACCATATTGCTGGTACAGCTTCATTGCTAATGCTAGGTATTTTGACTTGCGGTGTTATGTTTCTGATTCCAACGGTTTCATTCCAATTGACAGGTGGTGCTATATCAATGGGCGGTGCTATGGGTAAAGCCGGTGCTGTTGCCGGTGGTGTTGCCGGTGGTGTTGCCGGTGGTGTTGGTGCTACTGCTAGAGGTGTTGCCGGTGGTGCAAAAGGTGTTGCATCTAGTGTTGGTCAAGGTTTGGCAAACGCAAGATCACAGCAAACAGCGATTAATCGTGGTGCTAGTGGAGCGAACTATTTTGGTAACTTATATAAAAAATAGGATTATATTATTTATTATGTAGGTTGTTATGTAGGTTACAAAAAACTGATAATTTTCATATTATCAGTTTTTTTTTGATCAATTCAGTGGTATTATGAGTACTTCTAAATATAAGTAAGGTGCGATTATGAGCAAAAGTTTACTTGTTATGGCTTTGGGCGTTTCCTTGATGGTTTCAGGATGCCAAAGCTACCCAAAAAATCCATCAAAACCTAGTTTTTTTTCTGAGTTAGTTGAAGTAAATAAAACTGTTCCAACTGAACTTGATGGGGTTCGTTATGAATTGGTTAAGTATCCATCTAAACCAACTAAACAGAAAGCTGAAAAAGCTAAACAGTCGTCTAAATAATCTGATTAATTTTAAATAGGTGCGGTTATGGGATTTCTTAATAAAGGTTCAAAAAAGAACAAAGATGCGGATTTAGAGCCAAAAGAATACATCGAAAATGATGATTCTCAATTGGGTGAAAAAGTCCAAAAAGAAAATTGGGATAAATTTAAGCAAAACCAAAATATGCTTTATCTTGATTTGATTCAGGAATTAAAGAAAAAAGCAAAATTAGGTATGAATATGGGCGCAATTGGTGTCCTGATCGGTCTTGGTGCTGTTAGTTGGCATTTAACTAATCCGGTCACTGTGACTGAGCCTTATATTTTGCGTGTTGATAATTCAACCGGTGCTGTGGACGTTGTATCTACCGTTAAAGAACAAACAATTAGTCAAAGCACAGCAGTAGATCGTTATTGGGTTGCTGAATTTGTACGTGCCTTTGAGGGTTATACGTTCAATACAGTGCAATATACTTATGATCGTACTTTGACAATGACAACTCCAAACGTGGCAAAACAATTCGAGCGACAATATGAAGGTGTTAATGCTCGGCATGAAGTTTTGGGTGAAATTGGTACTCGTCAAGTCAATGTAAAATCTGTTCTTATTGACGATACCGGTGTTGCAAGGGTTCGATTTGAAACGATTACCAATAAATCGGGTCAAGAGCCGATCTTAGAAGCATGGGTGGCTACTGTTGGTTATGAATACAATCGTGCCGGTATTAAAGATGATAAACGTCTTTTAAATCCATTAGGTTTTACAGTTAAAACTTATACTATTGGTTCTGAGGTGGTGCAATGATTAAGAAATTATTATTAGCATCATTACTTGGTGCTTCATCTTTTAGTTTAATGGCTGAATCTGTGCCTACTTCAAGAGGTGTGGATAGTCGTATTCAGACTATTAATTACAATCCCAATGATGTAGTAAAAATCTATGCAAAAGCCGGTGTTGCTACTCACATTATTTTAAATAATGATGAAACATATCAGACACATGCTTTTGGTGATTCTGACGCTTGGTTATTTACCAATGTTGGTAATCATATTTTTATTAAGCCAAAAGCTGTTAATGGATCGACAAATTTAGCGATTGTCACAGATCGTAGGGTTTATAACTTTTATGTGCAATACAGCAAAAAAGATACTTTCCAAGTGAAATTCACTTATCCGGAAGAAATTGCTGAACGTAATCGACAAAAAGAAGCAGAAATAAAGTTAGCTTCATTCAAAACTCGTTTTGATGGTAAACGCATTAATCTAGCTTATAAAATGCGTGGAAGTTCTGTTGTTGCACCTATTAATATTTGGGATGATGGCACATTTACTTATTTCAAATTTGGCAATAACACTGATTTACCGGCTATTTATGCTTTAGATAAAGATAATAAAGAATCACTTTATAATCGTACTGTGTTTGGTCAAACAAATAACGTGGTTATGGTTCATGGTATTAGTCCAAAGTGGCGTTTAAGAATTGGTGCGTATGCTCTCGATGTTGTTAATGATGCCTTAAATCAAAAAGGTAATGACATGGATGGTGGTACGGTATCCGATGAAATTGAACGTGTTATTAAATAATATATTATAGGTGCGATTATGAATAAGAATCCAAAAAATCAAGATGATGATTTAGATGACGATTTAAGTATTGTTGATTCAGAAAAAGATATTGATTTATCTCGATTTGAAAAAACTAAATATTCATCTAATGATTCCAACATGAATAATGTTGGTGTAGAAAGTGTAGCTGATTATGATGGTCGCTCTGTTGTCGGCAATCGTAAAAAGTTCGGTCAAGGCATGAGCATGGTAATGGTATTTATCTCACTATTAGCTGTCGGCATGGTCGCTTGGGGCGTGTGGTATGCCACTAATATGAGCTTGGACGTAAAAGGTGAAGATCAAGCTGAACAAATTGAAGATGATAGTTCTGCTCAACCAACTCAAGTCGGTAGTCGTAATTTTGGTGAGGAATTTCAACAAAAGCAATTAACTGAACAGCAAATTGCTGAACAAGATGCGTTAATAGCTGATTATGCAAATAATGGTATGAATCAGGAAATTACACCAATTGGCGAAGATGCCGGTATGTATGCTCCTGCACCAATGCCAACTCAGCCAATGCCGGATCAACAAATGGCTTATGCTCCTGCACCAATGCCAATGGAAAAACCAAAATCTGCATCAGAATTGCGTTTAGAACGTATGCTAGGTTCTGAATTTAATAACAATGTTGGTGGTGCTGTTGCCGGTTCAATTCGTCCGATCTCAAGTGGTCAAGAAGAAAATGAACAAATTAATACCGGTAATGGTGGTGGATTATCTCGTTTGGATAATGTCAAGGGTTTTGCTAGTGCAAAAGCCGGTAAAATGGGTAATCGTGATTTAACGCTAGATAAAGGTGCGTTTATTGATTGCGTTATGACAACTAAATTTCACTCTCAGCTTGCCGGTATGATGACTTGTGAAGTCACACGTAATATTTATTCTGCATCAGGTCGAGTTATTTTAATTGATCGTGGAAGTCGTGTAACAGGACAATATCAAGGTGATGTTAAGACAGGTCAATCAAGAGTATTTGTTGTATGGGATCGCATTGTAACTCCAAAAGGTGTGTCAATTAATATTGATTCTCCTGCATCTTCTGAATTGGGCGAAAGTGGCTTAACAGGTCGTGTTAATAATCACTTCTTTAAACGCTTTGGCGGTGCATTGTTAGTATCTCTTGTAACCGGTGTCAGTGATGGTGTTGGCAAGTCAGTAGGTGCTTCTATTGGTCGTGAGATTGATAAAGGTCTAGGTAATGATGGTAACGATACAACTGTAATTGATCTTGGTGGTGGTGGTAGTAATAGTGCCGGTGATGTTGCCGGTAAAATTATCGAGCAAACAAGCAACATTCCTCCATCAATTGTTAAGCATCAGGGCGATAAAGTCACAATTTTTGTTGCTCGTGATGTAGATTTCTCAAGTGTTTATGGCTTAAACTACAAATGATGTAAGTAATTACATTTCGCACCCTGCCATTGTTTTGAATAAGGACAATGGCATTTTTAATATCCAATCAGATTAGTTTTTGATTGGATTTTTTTTTAGCCTTTTTTTATATTGCTCCATATCGTTATGTGGTGTCATAGGGGAAAAGCCCGGTTAATGAGCAAGGCGAATTATCCGAGCTTTTCTATCTGATCCGGTTGGTCAATTCAAAGCATAATTAGCCTAAGCAATAGTTATCAATGATTATGGTTGAAATTGTTATCAATGGGATTGTTATGATATTATATATGCTATTATTATTTTGGTTTATAATGTTTAAGGTGCGATTATGAATATGGCAATTGATAAAGCCAAAACCGTTAATGTTGTTTTGAAGCCAATATATGATTATTTATATATTGATGGTGTAGATGAAATAACTATTAATAAGCCGAATGAGATTTGGGTTAAATATGGTTATGAGTGGAAAAGGCATGATATTGATTTGAATAAAAGAGATATTGAGCAGATTATATCTGCATTATGTACTTATAATAGTTTGCCATTATCTCCCAATTTATCCCTGCTTCTGCCAAACGGTGAGCGTTGCCAAGCGACTTTAGCTCCATCTGTGGTAGATGGTTATATTTCTTTTAACGTGCGAAAGCATAGTAAAAAAATCTATACGCTAGATGACTTGGTGAAACAAGGTGCTTTTGATAATTACCGTGACGTTTCAAAATATAAGACTTCTAGTGATTATGAGCAGTATAAAGATCAATTAGATGAATCTGACTTAATGCTTTTACAACTAAAAGAACAAGGTAATATCGAAGAATTTTTAAAGCAGATTGTTCTAACTAAAAAAAATATTTTGATTGCCGGTTCAACCGGTTCGGGTAAAACCACTTTCATGCGTTCTCTAGTTTTAAATATTCCTGAATCTGAGCGCATTATTACCATTGAAGATGTGCATGAATTGCAGATTGATCAACCTAACCATTTGCACCTTTTAATGGGTGAGGGTAAAGGGCGTTTACCTCCACAAGATGCTTTAAAAGCCTGTATGCGTCTTTCTCCTGATCGTATCTTGTTGGCTGAGATTCGTGGCAATGAAGCCTATGAATTTCTTAACTCGCTTAATACCGGTCATTCAGGTGGCATGACTACTGTTCATGCAAATAACGCTTTAGCTAGTTTTGATCGTGTAGCTACACTGATTAAAAATAGCGAAGTGGGTCGTGGTCTTGATCTACAAAGCATTATGATGTCGCTTAATAACTCATTAGAAGTAGTTTTATTCTTTAAATATCGTAAATTAGTTGAAGTCTATTTCGATCCGATTCAGCGCATTAAAAAGAATATTATGAGTTAATGGGGTGCATTATGAATGAGTTAAGTAATAAGCAAATATTAGATAAGATTAATGAAAAAGGTAGAGTAGGTGCAATTATAACAGCCATAGCGTTTGTTATTTTTATTGTCTGTCTTTTTTTTGGTGTTTCAGAGGTTTATCTATATGGGATAGGTGGTTTTCTTCTGATCCCTTTAGGTTTCTGCTTGGGTCTAGCAAGGGTTCGTATGCTGATCGAACATGGTGAATAAATAAAAAAGGGAATTATTTATAATTCCCTTTTTTTTTGCCTTAAATTTAGTTTACTGAATCCGGTTCTAGGTGCTTATCCTGTTTAACACCAAAATCGTGCTTGATTAGTTCTGCTGTCGGTATTTTTTTATATCTGATAACCTTGTATCCGGCATCAATTAAAATCTTATCTCTAGTAATATCTTTTTCTATCACATCGGGTCTGCGGTGTGATTTGTCATCTAGTTCTACAATAGCTAGAACATTTAATTCCTGATCCAAGACAACAAAATCAGTGTAAAGCCTATTGAATTTTGCTCTTAACTGCATTGATTTGGCTGTGACAAGTGCATTGAATGATACTTGGCACATTACTATATGTGTATGAGAGTAATAAAGTTTCATACTAAGTTGTTTTTATTTTTTATATACCGCAATAGTTTCAACCAATCGGAATGAGCCATTGTTACATGGTTGATATTGTCAGAATCATATAAATAACGACTAAATGTATTTCTACCTTTAGCTAAAACTTCTCTTGCTTCTTTTTGTTTCAAGTTATTAATTGCTAATACCATTCTTAAATTTGATGGAGTATATCCAAACTCATAATCTTTTATATTCATAAGTTACCTAGATATTTAACTTTTTTTCAAATTCAGCATTTAGTAAAAAATAGGTTTCTCATAGCAATGGAACTGCCTAACTACAAATTTTATATTTGAAATATTTTAGCAACTTCCTTAGTGAAGTTATAAAAAGGGAGTTGATCTAATATTTTTTCTAAATTAATTATATTATAAAAATCTAAACCAATCAGTAGAATAGAAATTGTAATGAGTGATAGAAAAAAAACACGTAATTGTTTTTGATCTTTGATGTACTTCTCTTTTATTTTTTGGGCTTCATTTATTTTCATTTTTAATCCTTGATATGGATATTTAAACCTAACTTAAATTTAAAAATATATTATGCACCGTTTTACGGTGCATTTCAAGATTAATAATAGTCCTAGTATGAATCTTTATTTTCTAATGGCTTAAATACTGACACATAAAATCAAAGACTTGAGATTAAACCAGTATGATACTTTTTTACTCTCGTACAATATGATCCGGTAAATTTGCTTTAAGCATTGAATAACAGTCTTTTTCATACTCAGATAAAATTGAAGTCTTTTTCGTGATTGTTCCAATAGGTGCGGTGGACTTAAACTCTTTGATCTTGGTTTTAGAATCCATATTTTTTTTTATGAAAAAAAACACACAGCCAACGGCTATAATTATAAGAATTAAAAAGTAAAACATTATGATCCTCCAATTGTGGTTTAAGTATTATAACATTATTTTTAAAATGGTTTTATTGATTATCTCATTTATTATCATTGTGATTATATGTGTGTTATTTGATTGTTGTGGTTGTTGTTTATTAAATATTGTTTTATAATCCATATATTCTTAAAAACATAGATAAGGTGCGATTATGAAAAAATTAATGATTATTGGGATTTCAGTTGCTTTGTCTGCTTGTGATAGCGGTATTGATGATTATGAATATAGTCTTGATTATTTTGAGCGTGATAACGGTATTGTTGTGGGTAACACTTTAGGCTTTAATCTTTATGAAAGTGTTATTGATAGTCATTATTTTAACGTATTTGATTCTTCTAAAACTTTAAGTTCTGATTATAGTGTGGATTATCGAGATTCAGTAGGTAAACAAGTATCTGATAGCTCATATAGTATTAATCGGGAAATAAATAAAGCATTAATACAATGTTCTGATATAAAGCTGAATCAAGGTGACATTGTTTCTACTGTTGGGCGTTGGGATTTATTGGGTCGGCTTTATTCTACGTCATTTGACTACGAAATAAGTAATAAACAGAAAATTGCTGAAATACAGTCTTGTGCGGATAAAGCTATGGCTGAAATTCCTTTAGATTTAGATATATTGGCACGTTTTTCAGCAGATGATAGGTTTAAAATTTATCAGTCAGTTGATTTGGATAATCAGTTATCTTTAATAAAAAGTGATGGTAAATTGACATTTAAAGAGCTTATTTCGGCATATAGAATATTAGATAAAAATATTGAAAAAAACATTAATGTTGATTTTATTAAGTCTGAATAATTATTTGAAGTATATTATTATGAATACTATTGATAGAAATAAGGGAATTGATCTGATCAAAATCATTGCAATAATAACAATGGTTATAGATCATCTGAGATATATCCTGCCGGACTATCAACTGATCTGTATTGCATTTGGTCGGTGGGCTTTTATTATGTTTGCTTGCGCTATGGCATACAATGCAATACAAATATTTGACCATAAAAAATATGATAGCTTAAAAAGCTATTTTAAGAATTTGGTTATATTTGCAGTTATTTCAGAAATACCATATCAACTAGCGTCACAAGGTCAAAATTTAGGAACAATGAATATTATGATTACATTGTTTTTTGGTCTTTTGATTATCTCAGCAATGAATATTAAGTTTCATCCACTCATTAAATATATAACTCCTGCATCTATTATCGCATTTTGTTATTTCATTAATGATAGGCTTCAATTTGGTTTGCTTGGTGTTTTATTGATTGTTGCATATTACTTGATGTTTAAAAATATCAATAGCAGTCTTAAATACTTGTTTATTCCTGCGGTGGTTGTACTAGCTATTGCTTGTAATGCTCAATATTACATGGAATTGATAAGTACGCTTGGCTTTGGTTCAATATGGGTCTATTCAATGCTGATAGGCTGTTTTAGCGGTGTTTTTGCTTCATTGCTACTATCACTAGGTAGAATTGATTTAACTCCATACAAGGTAAATAAGATCGGTAAATGGGCGTGGTGGTTTTATCCGGTGCATTTGTTGATTATAGGTATTATATTATAACTTTCGCACCAAAGTTGTTCTATTGAGATTTAATTTTATTATATTTCGATTATTTAGGCGATTATATAAATGATTATGGATAGATTATGTCGCTTGATATTTTATTTAAAAGAATTTAAAATATTCTATATTGTTTAATCAAAAACATAATTAAGGTGCGATTATGAACAAAAACAAAATGATGCAGATTGAAGCTCTTAGTAAATTTGCTCAAGCTAATGGGATTGATAGTTTTAAGACTGCTTGCCAATTAGCAGATAGTCGGGATTCAAAAAACCATTTCTTTATTGCTGAAAATGTAACTAATGAAATACAGCTTTCAATTTTACCATTACTGAATAACTATTTTGATTATTTAAATCAGAATGGTGTTAAGGCTGATAGTGATAGTAGCTATAAAAGAATTGTTGGTGGGGTTTCAGTCGAAAATAATAATGAAGTGTTTGATTTGGATTTTCTTTATCCATATCCTGATCAAGTTGTTAGTTTTGAATCTGAACAAGGTCGGTTATTAAGACTTTATATTCTTAAACAGGAAAAGGAGGTTTTTATTAACTTTACTATGTCAGAAAAAGGTGTTCACAATGATGTTGGTATCATCATCTATGATCAAAATACAATTAATCTAAGATCGCCTGAGAATTTTGTTTCATCTTCTGATCCAAGTGGTGTTGATCGTTCACGAAAGTTTTTTATCATCTTGGCAATGGTTAAGGCTCTATTTGAAAAGTTGCTGAATAAAAAATACAAATATGAAGTTAAGCATCCAACTAAAATGATGAAAAAAAGAAAAGCACAGCCAATTAAAACTTCGTTCAAATATATTACTTTGGATTATATGTCTTTAGATGAAATTAAAACGGTTTTTAAGTACGAAAGCAGAAATATTCAAGGTACAGCTAAATCTCCACATGATCGAGCATCACATATTCGCAAATTAAAAAGTGGTAAGGAGGTCTTGGTTAAAAGCTCTAAGGTGCGTGGTGGGGCAAAAGTAGCTAAATTTGTTAATATTAAGTAGTGTTAATTGATATAATGGTCTTATTGTTTGTACTTGCTGTGAGTATGAAAGTTTCTAATATCTGCTGATCCGGCTGTTAGTTTAATAGTTATGTTAAAGATAATGTAATGGTATTAATTTAGTTTGATGTTTGGTTTTTAACTGCACCGGCTTTTTTGAAGTAACTAGCGAAGTCTGTTGCTTTAAGAAAGGTGGTTTAATGGATTCTCTGTAATTATTTTGTTGTGGATTTATTTTTATCAGTAAATCAGATTGTTTTAGGCTTAAAAAATGTTATAGTGTGATTCGCACCTATACCGGACTTGCTAAATTTGGCTAGTCCGGTATTTTTTTGTTTAATTTGGAAAGTCTTTTGGTAGGTTAGATTCGTTATAAATTTTAGCTAACTGATTCCAATTGTGCTTGGTTAGATATGTTGTATATATCTGATCTCCGATCAAGCTAAGTTCGCTTGTTGTGACTACTCCATTGCTTTCAGCTAGTTTGTCCATTGCGTCACGAAATTCGTAGCCAAGACTGCCGTATTCAATGCTAGTGCTAAGATAGCTATCTAACTGAGTTGCTTGCTGATCCGTGATTGGTTTACGCAAGTCATTTGAAATATACAGTAATAAAGCAACAACAAATACTGATCCAATTAGTCCAAAAGCGTGATTTTTAGTTGCACGTTTTGAATTAACTAAACGGAAAAAGATATAGACTGAAAGGCTCGCCCACACTAAAGCAACTATAATAGCCACTAATGGGTGAATACCATAATATAGAATTGGCATTTTTCTTCCTAAAAATTAAGGTTGTAATAAGTGCCAATATTCGCTGACACACCGCTTTTTGATATATGAACATTTGCATTTTGATTGCTGAATGTTGCACTTGGATTCACTGAGCAAGCAACATTAGATATGCTTGCTGTTGCGATTAGCAAAGGAATTATGATCTTCCTTTTTAGTTTTGAATGTTTCTTCATTTTCGCACCATGAAAAAATATTATGTACCATATTATATATAGCATTATAAAGAATATTACAATAGCCATTATTAAGATTAGTGTAATTAGGTTGTTTCTATGAATTGTGTACCGCATGAATTGCAGTTTATATCTAGTCCTCCTTTCCCCCATACGTTATTGCCACAATTGCATGTGTACTTAATTTTATTGGCATTTTTAGGTTTTTGAATGGCTTGAATGCTCAATTCAGTGTGATTAGATTCAGCATCATCTAAAATCAGGTTGGTTGATTCTCCTGCTCCTGCACTTGGTTTTTTTATTTTTGAAATAGAATTATTTTTGATCAACGGTACTTCTAATAATGATGGTACGCTGTTCTGAGAAATTAGACTTTCAGCGAAGTGTAGGTCGCTGTATATGCGTTCTGCTGTGGCGTGTGCCGGCAAATAGCGGTCATACCATTGAATTATGCTTCCATCTTTAAATAGATCATTACAAGCGTGTAGAAAACGTCCATCAGGTATCGGGTAGTCTGCCATTTTCTGACCTGTTTTTTTCCCTCCTATTCTGCCGGTGTCACTAGGCATAAGTCCGATGTTTTCCATCATTTCTGCGAACTCAGCATTGTGATATGTCTTTCTACTTGGTGTACCGTACTGATATTGATTGAGGTGTACCATTTCGTGACATAGAGATTGCATTACTTCAATTAACGGTTTAATGCCAAAATATTCAGGGTTTAATGCCAATTCGTGCATAAAAACTTGATTATCATTAATAGAAACAAAGCGATTATATGAAATATATGCGAAAGTGTTTTTTTGACGCTGTAAAGTTATTAAGCAACTATCTAATTTGTCATTGAATAATGTTTTATTAAAATGATCATAAGCATTTTGTAATTCAACATATATTTGCATGTTCGCTCCATTGGTTAGACCTAAATATTGAACTCCAAGTGGTGCAAAATTTGAAAACTTGCCGGCTTCGTTCAATACAAAGTGTATCGTACCATACAATATATATTTGTGCAAAATATGTGCTTGGTTATGTCACTTTGGATTTTTTTTTTGGATTTCCGGAAAAACAGCTTCACCATTTGCGCTGTATCGCTTATTTCAGGTGGTGTCCTTGTGTTTGTATATACTTTTTCTTTTTGCTCTTAAATCGCTTTAGATTGGATTCTGTAAGAGTAGCCGGAAAAATCCTGGTTAGTGAGCCTGTCGAACTATCCAAGTATTTTTTTGGGTACGTGGCGTTGCTGTTTTATGTTTATGGATACGGGATTGGATTTCTAAGTTTTCATCATAATTACCTTTGTGAGTTTTGAAGTTTTCGCCATTGTTTAGGTTCAATAGGGTTTTTATCTTGCCATAGTCCACGTTGATTAGCTTTAGCCGATCTTTCCAACTGTATGTAGCTCGGATCGGTTGAACGGTTGCGGTACGCCCAAGCATAGCCACTATGTACCATGTGCTTATTAATATTATTTTGACCAAGATAAACTGTGCCAAGTATTCGATTATATTGATCTACTCCTGATCTTTGGATATAAACCTGTTTTGAATAAATTAGATTGCTGAGTGCCTTTTTTGCTTGATTACCAAAAGCCTGTTTTGATTCAGGTGCATCTATATGTAGCAATCTAATTTTGTATTGTTTCTTATCATTGGTGATTACAGTAATGGTATCTCCATCGGATACCGATATTACCTTTCCATGAAAGGCATAGCTCTGAATTGAAAATAATAAAAATGAAAAAAATAAAATTGATTTCAGCATAATAATTCCTCTTATAAAAAAAGGCGCATAATGCGCCTTTTAATTATGATCAAATTATTTTTTGACCGGAGCTTGTTGCGCTTGTTGCTTATTAGCTTCTGCCTTTGGTGCTTCTGCCTTTTGTTCCGGTTTAGCTTCTGCATTAACTGCTGACTTATCAACCAATAAATCTTCTAGTTTATGGTTCGGATTTGAATCAAGATATTCTTTAATCCATGCCGGCTGTTTGCCACGACCTGACCAACCATTATTAGGATTAGTTTTACTGCGGTATTTGTCTTTAACACGTAAGCCTTTGCCACGATTGCTTGACAATGCAGTAGCTAAATCTGTTGGTTCAATACCATAGTTACGTTGTAACTCTTGTGCTTTAGCGACAAACTGTTCGATTTCAGCTTGTTTAACGTCCTCTAATTTAACGTCTAATAAAGCCTTGATCTGAATAAGAGTGTCAGAATCTTGGATATTACCAATTAATTTCTGAATCTCATTTAAAGTTGTTTGGTCTAACATTTTGCATACTCCATTTGTTGATATTTTGGCAATTATCTAATTGATTAAAATTAGTAGATAGATATTCAGATTAGATATTACCAAAGTTTAATACTTACTAAAACCTTTTTTTGCATTGGTTTTTTTAACTGTCTTTTTAGGCTTATATTCAGCCTTTTGGAAAGTTGGTACACCATTATCGTCATCACAAGTATATTTGCAACTTTGATCTTTATAACCGACACATGACCAAAAAGGATTTTTACCGGCATTAACTCTGCGGATTTCTTTTTGGCAAGTAGGGCAATTATATGTCTTAACTTCAATATTATCATATTGATTTTTTAAATCAGATACCATTTCTGCAACTGAGCGCATGACTTTCTGCACAAAATTAATAGAATCCTCTCTAGTGCGAACATTTCTTAAATCTTCGTGCCATATCGCTGTTAAGTCAGGATATTTGGCATTATCCGGCAATTTGTCATATAAGCTGTATGCTTTATCAGTAGCCATGATTTTTTTTCGATCTATAATCAAAAAGCCTTTATTAAAAAGCTCTTTAATAATTGTAGATCGGGTAGCCGATGTGCCAATTCCTCCATGCTCCCCTTTTTTCCCTGCATCCTTTTCGATCATTAGTTTCTTTAATTCAGGGTTTTTAATGTATTTGGCAACTTTGGTAAGCTCTCCGGCAAGTGTAGCTTCTGTATAGTAACTTGGTGGCGTGGTCTTTTTCGCTTCATAATCAGCATTGCTTGCTAATAAAATGTCATCAACCTGTAAAACGGTATCAAGCTCTGTATATTCAGCTTCTTCTTCCGTTTCTTCATTGCCTACGTCATTTCTATATAGGTTCTTCCATCCGTTGTTTACCACGTTTTTTGTTGTGATAGTGAATGTGTCATTATTACCATTATCTAAAGTTACGGTCTGAACTTTATAATCATGGTTCGGGTAGAACTGAGCAATAAATGAACGTGCAATGAGTTGGTAGCATTTCTTCTGATCGTCTGTCAGTGCATCAAAGTCAAAAGCATCTAATGTTGGGATAATCGCATGATGGGCGTGTTCATTAACGATTTTTGTGTTAAAGCATTTTGATTTAATGGTGGTATCAGTTTTAGCAACTGCTCCCTGAAAAATATTGGCATTATTTGCAATCTGAGCCAAAATTTCAGGGCTTTCAGTATAAGTTTCATCATTCAAATACTGGCAATCTGAACGGTTATAAGTGATAGCGTTATATTGGTCACGCAATTCTTGTGTGATTTCTAAAGTCCGGTCAAGTGAAATATTGAACTTCCTTGACATATCCATTTGTAGTTTTAATAGATTATAAGGTAATGGTGGCTTCTGACTTTTATCTTCAACCTGAACATTGATTACCTTAAAATTTGGATTATCAATAATAGATTGTTTAATTTTATCAGCCATAGCTTTACTAATAATTCGATTATCACTATCTAAATTATCAGTATCTTTTAATTCAGGATTTAAAAGGTTTTGGTATTTTGCGCCTTTAATTACTTGGTCATCTTTATTGAATAGAGAATTAATAACAAAGTAATCATGCGGTTTAAAATCGGCAATTTCTCTGCAACGTCTAACTACAAGTCCTTTAATTACGTCCTGCACTCGACCAACTGAATAAAGGTCATTGAATCCTTTACGTTGCTCAACGACTGTAAATGCTCTTGTAAGGTTCAATCCATAATGCCAATCGCTTGATGATCGTCCTAGTGCTTTATAGCCTAAATGCCGGTATTCTGAATTATCTTTCGCTTCTGCAAAAGCCTTTGCAATAATTTTAGGGTTATTATCATTAAAAATAACTCGCTTCACTGATTTGTTGAAATTGGCATAGTCTAATACTTCATCAACAATTAGTTGTCCCTCGTCATCCGGATCGCCACAATGATATACCGTGTCTGCCTTTTTAATGAGGTCTAGTACAACTTTAAGTTGCTCTTTGGTTCGATCAACCGGCACATGCTTAACTTCACGGATATAGAACGGTAAGTTAGCTATATCCCATTTTTTTAATTCCGGATTGTAAAATGCCGGTTCTGCCAATTCCAATAAATGTCCACTGCACCATGTAATAAAGGTGTCATTGTCAGAAATATAACCTTTATTGTTCTTAGGGTTAGTTAAAATTGATTTAGCGATTGCTTCACCAACTAATTTTTTCTCAGCGATTACAACTTTCATAATTTTTACCTATTTCGCACCTATTTCCTGATCTTAATGAATCAAGTAAATTTAAAATCTCTAATTAATATTCATCTGCTAACATTATTTGAGTTGTTTCCCAATGTGAGCCTGTCATAATGAATATCTTAATATTATCAATATAATACACACCTAGAATACGTCCTCCATAAGACAATGCAGAATTATTAACAGCATAATCTTCCGGATCATTTAAAATATCTTCCCCCCAATCACACGAAAAATAGCGTTTAACAAATTCAGATAATTCAGCACTTTTTGTACTATCATCTCCTATTAAAGTCATTACTCTTTGAGTTGCCAAAATTTCATGGTATGGTGAATTAATTAAGTTTTTAAATAACGCTTTAGAAAACTTTTTCATATTAAAACCTATTATGTGTTCGTTTATGTCAAACATTATATAATAAAAAAGGCGTTTATGTAAAACGCCTTTTATTTGCCAAAATCTTTATTAAAATAAGTAGTTTAGAAAGTGTAGTATCTTATTTATAAATTCTTGAACAAAAGATACTGCATATAAAAAACCAATGGATGCGCCTAAAAAGACAATTAACATAAATAAGCCTTTCATGTCGCCCTTAGCACTATCATAACTGTTATGACCATTATAGCCATTATTTGAATCATGTCCTGAACACATACTTAACACTCCTAAATATCTAAATCTAAACTTCTTTCAGAACTCTTAGACTTCAACCTATCATTATCTGCTTGATTATTCAAAGTATTATCTGACAGTTTAGTATCTATTTTGTTACCATTATTAAATAATTCAACTGATTTATGATTCTTTAAAATATCATCTAAATCAATATCAGTGCCGACAATTTTATTTTTACTGATACTGTATAAATTATTAGACTTGGTATCCACTAGAATAACATTGTTTTTATCTGCTCCAAGCGGTGTTGCTGTAACGCTATGAAACGGCTTTAATTCAGCAAGATCACCTCTTACATTGTTTAGCTTGTTTTGAAGCATTCCTTTAACTGCTAATACCTGTGGATTTGTTCGACCATCAACAACATTTAAACGATTAAATTTATGCTGTAACAGGGCTTCATTAGCTTCAAGATGATCTTCAACTTGATCTACCCGATCAAAAACTTTGGTATCCAATTCGACTTGCATTTCATGCTTCTGATCGTCCATGAACATATCACTCCGGTACACAACGGTTTGACTGTCTGAATCAGATAAGAAGATATAGACTTCATTTTTTTCATAGTCTTGTTCAATATCTTTCTGCATATCTGCAAAAAATTGGCGGTCATAAATAGTAGAATCTAAAGCATATCCTGCCAATGATGCTTGAATCTCTTTCTGCTGATCATTAGCTTGATTGTTTAAAGTTTTTTCAATATTTTCTTTTTCATATTCACTAAAATATGGGCTTTCTTTCAAAAAATCTTCCTTAGTTGAATAGCCAAGTATATTTTTCTGCATGTCTATTGTCTGATCAATCTCCTTGTAATTCTCTTGGTAGAACTTCAAGGCATCTTCTTGGGTCATAAAAAATTTACGCTCTTTATTTTCACCATCAGAACTAAAATGCTTATCTACTGCATTATTAATTTCAATGCTTGAGCAAAAATGTTCGATTTTATTTTGCTCTACACTCTCTAAATATTCTTTAGGTAATGGTGGTGGTGTAGCAATACTTATATCTTGGTAAAATGAATCTAGTTTTTCTTTCCATTGGTTTTCTAAATCATTATGTAGGCTTTGAACTGAGCTATAATGTTCTAGGCTGTGGGGGTTTGTTTCCTTAACTTGATTCATTAACTCAGTAATAAATTTTTTACTTTCATCAATTTCATGTCCAATTGAATAAGGCAACTTACTTACATCATTTTCAGTTTTTATTTGCTCCATATCCTGTTTAATAACTACTAATGAAGCATTGGCACTTTCAATTTGCCGATCTAATGAGCTATCGTGACTTTTCGGCAACATTTCTGTGCTTCCCAAGTATTGTGATAGTTTTTTCTGTTCTTCATCGGGTGTGATGCCGTGTCCACTCCAATTCCATAGACTAGCTTCTTTGAATGGCAATTCTTTCTTATTAAAATAATCTTCAACGGCAACACTTAAATTTTTATAATTTTCTTCTTTGGTATCACCTTTAGGATACTGTATAACCTCGAATTGATTAGAGTATTGATCAATCTTCTGATCTCCTGCCGGCATAAATATAGTTGGTTGCTTAACTTTTAAATTATCCCCCCAAAAAAAGGTATCAACCGGTGAAAGTCCATGAATTTTGTTATTATCTGCTGTTTCTTTCAGGTCTGCCACAATTGCATATTTTGATTCACTAAATTGACCTTTGCTGTTCGCATGATCCTGAACAACTGTATTCAAGGTAAAATGAAGTGTATTTCTAATTGATTCTCCTTTATTTGGATTTTGACCAATAATTAAATTATCTCCATCAGCTTTAAAGTTATCAATATTTTTGACAACTCGAACTAATTTAAGATCATTATAATCTACATTATGAAAAGTTTGTTTTTCATTATTATCGCCTGATTTTTTGTTCTCAGAATCAGAAATCATGCCTTTACCAATAGCTTCACTACCTAAACTGTATATAGTTTTATTTTTTTCTTCTTCAAAGTATTTATCAACTGATAATAAATCCTTTGGATAATCTGCATACAATTTTCCATCTTTTACATGCTTAAATATTTTTGCTAAGTCATCTGAAACAAATTGATTACTTTCACGTTCAATATGAGCAAAACTTTTTAATGAATGTGCTGTAATAGGGTTGCCAATTTTATCACTGATAACTTTATAGTTTTCCCCCAATTGTGTGCCAAAAGATGATACTAAATCAGTGTTATAAATACTTCCTCCTGATAACTTTAAATTAATATGATCTTCTTTATAATCTCTCTCAGTAGGGTTTTTAATTGGTGCTGAATTGAAAGTAAGACTTTTAGTTTCTAAGTTAAGGTTTTCGGTTATCTCAATTAGTGAACTTTGACTGATTCTTCCTCCAAGACTATGACCACTTTGGATTATCAATCCGATTTCATTTCCTTGTTTGTCAAGCTGTTCTAGGATTTGGTTAGTGAATCTTTTTCCTGATACGTCTGCCATTGTTTCAATTGGCTTTCCGATTACTTCAAGCGCAATTCTAGGATTATGATTCAACCAATCTTTTAAGGTTGCACTTCCTCTATGGGCTATAATTACGCTTTTATCTTCCGGATTATAATAAGCTATCCCTCCATGATCGCTTTTCATGTCACGTTTATAGCCTATGAACTCATAATTACCAATTTTTGCTTCAATATCATTTTTGTTTTTTAAAGCTGAATAAGCATTATGATTGACAGCAATTAGTGTTTTAATGTTGCTCATTTTTACACCTCAACAAGATAAATGACATGATCCGCACCAAAAGCAAAATACTTATCATCAACGGCAATTGATTCAGTTATTACGGTTGCACCTAAGATTGTATTACCAATCTTGCTATTAAAGCCTTTAGTCACTGATAAACACGTTTTTTTGATCATGCTGTCATATCCTAAAATAAAGCTCTTTCCGGTATGGTTTATATAGCCTGTCTGTACCTGTAAGTTAAAGAATTTGTTTTCAATTGGATATAATGATCCACTGATAGGACTAATTTCATAGATATTGTTTACTAGGTTTTCACCTGTATTGATACTTGAAACAAAGTAAAGAGAATTGTCATTGCTTTTGATTATATTAAAATCCTCTGCCACTCCATCTGATATTTTATAGTCTTTTATTTCTCTATCTAAATTAATTGATAGATAGTTATGACTGTCAATTTCATTATGAAAACAGATTATATGATTATTTTTAATGATGCCTTTTTTAATAAATTTCGTTCCATCCGTGAAAGTCTTTCCAGTTTTATTTGTTAAATCAAAAAGAAAAATATTTGAATAAAAATCATGCTTTCCAATCTTCTTGTTTGCTGTAATAAGCAATTGATCCTGATCCAAACTAATTGAATTAACAGCACCACAATGATCGACTTTTAAATTATGTAGTTTTTCATGGGTACGTGCATCTGCTACTACGATTTCTTTAGCTGAATACTGATAAATGAAATATTTATCATTTCCTGCCAACAAGTTGCTTGATGCTGAACAATATTCAGTTTTTAATTCTTTAATGATCCGACCTGTTCTATAATCCAATATAGAAATTAAATTATTGTCATAATATGAAACAGCAATAAAGTTATTTGCTTTATCAAGGTGAATAGAATTGCTTGTTCCGCTTACATCGTACTTAATCATAATAAAACTCCCTATATAATTATTATAATTATATTATTAAAGTCATTATATATACATAATTAAATTGTAAAAAAAAGACTGCAATTGCAGTCTTTTTTATTATGTACCTTATTATCAATCTAGCTCCATTCCTTTGCTATCCTGCTTAACTTCCTGCTTGGTGTCATCTTTAACGTGAAGATGAAAAAACTCCATTTCTTTAGATTGGCTTTCTAAAGCATTAAATAGTCCTGCATGTTCTGCTTTATCGGATTCAACAAATTGAGCCTTAGCTTCACCGGCATCAATTGAAATATGAGCTACTGCTTCATCACCATGATTGATATAAACTTCATTACCGTTTTCAAGTTGATTAACCTGATCCATAATTGCATCAACGTCACGACTTTGGAAAGTTTGTTCAAGTTTATCTAGGTTTTCACCTGAATAAACTTGCATTTCATATTCTTTGCCAAGTGTATTATCAGCAATATATGAAGATACATTATCTGTTTCTTCTAAGGTAAATTGAACTTCTTTACCGGCTTCATTAGTTACACTAATTCCATCTTCTGATACTGAAATATCAAGATTACTTGTTTCAGGGCTTTCAAAAAGGTTTGTTGCTGTAAAGGTTAAGCTCTTGTCATCCTGATCCACTTCAATACCGATTACCGATATATTTAGATCATTCAGTTTTTCTTCTAGCTCATAAATTGGGTTTTCTAGCTTATCCCCTGCATAATGCTCTACAACTGCATCCCCTAAACTATCGAACTCATACGCTTTCGCATATTCGCTTTCTAAGCTGTCCATAGCATTTGCATATTCATGGCTTGCTTTCTCCCCTGCATACCATGCCATAGCGTTATAAACGCTTGTATGTGCTTCATGGTTTTCATCATTGGAATAAAGGGCTTCTGCGATTTCATCTTGA
>NZ_VPBR01000016.1:0-50143 GCF_013418645.1 Acinetobacter sp. YH12132 | reverse complement strand
AGCAAGAGTGAACCACCTGATCCCTTCCCGAACTCAGAAGTGAAACCTCTTAGCGCTGATGGTAGTGTGGGGTTACCCATGTGAGAGTAAGTCATCGCCAGCTCATTAATTCAAAATCCCCCTAGCTAAAAGCTAGGGGGATTTTTTTATGCAGAAAATAAAACTAAAAGAATTATAATTTCCAGAAAGGTATCTAGGTGTTGTATTCAATAAATAGAAAATTAATATTTGGCCGTAAAAACCGGTCTTTAAATTGTCACTGAATCATCCCAGCACTGTCATTTTTTCCTGTTTGAATGGTTTCCCCAATTGCTATTTTTAAACTTTATGAAAAAAAGATCTCTTGGCCTTGTTATGGCCGCTGTGTTGGGTTTGAACGGATGTAATGAGTCTGATGAAAAGGCGCAGGTGATGCCTATACCCTTGATCACTGAGCCAACTTTGGTGGCTTTTGCAAAACTGGATGTGGCCACCTATGCAGAAGGACCAGATTCCGGTGCGTATGTGACTGGTGCAAATGGGATTTTGCCGCCATTTCCAGGGCAGCCTGTGCAAGGTTTTTCGGCTGCCTTAAAAAATAATGATGGGACTTATCTGGTGATGTCTGACAATGGTTTTGGCACACAAGATAACTCGGCTGACTATCTGCTGCGTTTGCATCTGATTCAACCGACCTTTAGAACAAAAACAGCAGCTAATGCTGAAGTAAAGCATTTAAGTTATGTGCAGCTGCGTGATCCAAATAAACTGATTCCCTTTTCTATTGTCCATCAAGACACGGCCGAACGTTTATTAACTGGTGCAGATTTTGATCCGGAATCGATACAACGCGCACCGAATGGCGAGATCTGGATTGGAGATGAGTTTGGACCCTATTTACTCCATTTTTCTGCTGAGGGTATATTGCTGAGCCCGCCAATTCCATTACCGAATCCACTGAATCCGGCGCAAGAGCTGCGTTCACCTCAGAATCAGTTCAATAAAGAACAGCTGAATTTTGTTGAACCACTGGTACAGCGTAGCGGTGGTTTTGAAGGCATGGCGATCTCTCAAGATGGAAAATATCTGTATCCGCTGTTGGAAAAGCCATTACTGAACGATAGTTCTAATCGTTTAATCGTGTCTGAATTTGATTTGGCAAAAAAAGCCTATACAGGCAAATATTATTATTTTCCATTGCATACTAGCGCCACCGCGATTGGTGATTTTCAGCTGTATAGCCCGACTGAAGGAATTATTATTGAACGGGATGATAGTGAAAACGATCTGCTGGGCTATAAAAAGCTGATTAAAGTCACGCTCAGCACCGCTGGTCAGAATATGCAGAGAGAAGATCTGGTCAATTTGATGGATATTGCCAATCCGGATTTACTTTATGGCACTGCGCGAGCGGGCGATATTGCGACCGGTGAGCGTTTTGGTTTTCCGTTTCAGACCATTGAAGATATTGTCATTGAAGGTCCAGACCTGATTACTGTGCTGAATGATAATAACTTTCCTGGTTCAAGCGGGCGAAATGCCAATCTGGCCGATGATAATGAAATTATTCAGATCCGTTTGCCAAAAGCATTGTTCTAAATTTATCAGCAATTACAGAAGGTCACCTCGGGTGGCCTTTCTTTATGAAAATTTTTTTGTATATTTTTTAACAAAAGCATGCTATAAAAATCAAAACAGGCATAAAAATTGCTTATAAAACGCGGTATTAAAAAAGGTGGGTAGTATGAAGTTATCAGTGGGATTAAAAGTTGCCAACTCCCTGTCATTGACACCCCAGTTGCAACAGGCCATTCGTTTACTTCAATTATCAAGTTTAGAACTTGAGCAAGAAATTCAATTACAGCTCGATAGTAATCCATTATTAGAGAAAGTTGAAGAACAGGCCGATGTTGAGAGTCTGTCAGCGGCAGATACAGATCGTGATCAAAAAGATTTAACCAATGAATTAAATGCCGATCATCTGCCAGATGATTTACCGGTCGATACCGACTGGGATGATGTTTATACCCATCAGCCGACTAGTTTAGGTACGCCAGAATATGAAGAGCGTGAAGATAACCGTCAGGGTGTGCTGGGTTTAAAAGAGCATATGCTGGAGCAGATTAACCTGCTGCATTTTTCTAAAATTGACCAGCTGATTGCTTACTGCATTATTGATTCTCTGGATGATAAGGGCTTTCTGGAAAGCGATATCAGCGAGATTACTGCTTCGGTCCAGCATCTGCTCGATTCGATGGAGTATGAAGACAGCATCGAAGACGATGAAGTGCTGGTGGTGTTGAAACATATTCAACGGCTGGAGCCGGTGGGGGTTGGTTCGCGTCATCTGGCGGAATGTCTGTTGATCCAGCTGGAAAGTCTGCCGACAAATACCCCATGTCGTCAGGATGCTATGCAGTTGATGACCCATTATGAGTTATTAATCAGCAATGAAATTCCAAAACTACTCAAGCAGACCGGTTTAAACACCGATCAGCTGAAATGTGCGGTCGAGTTGCTGAAAACCTTGAAACCGCATCCGGGTATGGAGTTTGAAGATAAAGAGTCGGATTATCAGATTCCAGATGTGGTGGTGATGAAGAAAAATGACAGCTGGCAGGTACAGCTGAATCCGGATGTCATGCCAAAGCTCCGGGTTAACTCGTTTTATGCCAATATGATTCGTCGTGCCGATCAGAGTGATGACAATCAGTATTTGCGTAACCAGATGCTGGAAGCCAAAAACTTTATCAAGAGTATTGATGAGCGGCATAAAACCTTACTCAAAGTGGCAACCTGTATTGTTGAGCATCAGCGTACTTTTCTGGAAATTGGCGCAGAAGGCATGAAACCTTTGGTGCTACGCGATATTGCCGAAGAGGTCGAGCTGCATGAATCTACGGTATCCCGCGTGACCACCAATAAATATATGCTGACCCCGCGTGGCCTGTTTGAGTTGAAATATTTCTTTTCAAGTCATGTTGGCACTACATCGGGCGGTGAAGCATCGTCAACTGCGATTCGTGCCAAGATCAAAAAACTGATTGCTGAAGAGAACCTGCGTAAGCCTTTGTCTGATAACGCAATTGCCAATATTTTAAAAGAAGAGGGAATTGATGTGGCGCGACGTACGGTTGCAAAATATCGCGAATCTTTACATATTCCATCTTCTTCTGAAAGAAAAGTCTTGATCTAGTTTTGAAAATCTGCCTATTCTAGAGATTCATTATGACAACATAATGAATCTTTTTTCTATGAGGATGAGTCAAAATGATTGCATGAAGGTATCACTGAGCAGCAGTTCTGGTCCTGTACGTGAATCATTTTGATGATGACTCGTCTAATCCTAACGAAGGTGAGGGATAGAATTATGCAAATAACAATTCGTGGCCATCATTTATCAATTACACCTGCAATTGAAGAAAATATAAAAGCAAAGTTCGCGCAAATGACCAAACATCTGGATCAGGTCAATAGTATGCAGGTGAAGCTCAGTAAAGATCATCAGATCGATAAGCATTCTAAAAAAGGCAGTGCCAACCATATCGCAGAAGCGATTATCCGTTTACCTGGAACGGAGCTGTTTGCCCAGGCCTGTGCTGATGATATGTATACATCGATTAAGAAAATGTCAGAAAAATTAAAACGCCAATTAGACAAGCATCGCAAAATGCAGCTGGTTTATCAGCCTGTCGCGATTTAGCTGAAACAATCGGCAAAAAGAGGTTTTTAAAAAACCTCTTTTTTTATATATATAATGTATGTGACTAATGAATTATTTTTTTCATTTATAGTAAAATGACCGGTTTTACACCGTTGGTCCTATAAGAGGTCTTGTGATGAATAATGAACAGCTCGCTGAAATTTTAAAAGCTGCTTTTCCAGAGGCAGATGTAGTCGTTAGTGGGCAGGGTGGTAAATTTGATCTTCGTATTGTCGATGATCAGTTTGAAGGCAAACGTCTTGTTGCACGCCAACAGGCAGTGTATGCGCCGATTAATGCCTTGATCGCCAGCGGTGAAGTTCATGCGGTAACAATTAAAGCAATGACCAAAGAAGAATGGCGTAAAGCAAGCTTATTCGGAGCTTAATAAATTAATGGATAAATTTTTAATTCAGGGCGGTATTAAGCTCGAAGGTGAAGTGCGCATTTCTGGTGCAAAGAATGCAGCATTGCCATTACTGGCTGCCATGATTCTGGCCGACTCACCTATTACCCTGACCAATGTGCCTAATCTGAAAGATGTAAACACACTGGTTAAACTCATTGCGGGCCTCGGTATCACCATGTCTTATGAAGGCGATACTGTGGTGGCCGATACCTCGACCCTGAACAACCAGTTTGCACCGTATGAGCTCGTTAAAACCATGCGTGCGTCTATTTTGGTGCTTGGACCGCTATTGGCGCGCTATGGCAGTGCACAAGTATCACTCCCGGGCGGCTGTGCGATTGGTTCGCGTCCGGTCGATCAGCATTTAAAAGCTTTAGAAGCTTTAGGTGCAGAAATCCAGGTCGAAAATGGCTATGTACATGCCAAAGTCGATGGCCGCTTAAAAGGCGGCGAAGTGGTTTTTGATATGGTAACCGTAGGCGGCACTGAAAATATCTTGATGGCTGCCGTGCTGGCGGATGGTGTCACCACCATCCGGAATGCTGCGCGTGAACCGGAAATCACCGATCTGGCACAAATGCTGATTAAGATGGGTGCCAAAATCGAAGGCCTGGATACCGATACTTTGGTGGTAACTGGTGTAGAAAGTCTGCACGGCTGTGAATATGCGGTAGTGGCGGACCGGATTGAAACCGGTTCCTATCTGGCGGCGGCAGCCATTACTGGTGGCAAGATTAAAACCACGCATACCGATCCGGCCCTGCTGGAATCGGTGCTAGACAAATTTGAAGAGATGGGCGCAGAAGTCACCCGTGGGGATGACTGGATTGAACTGGATATGATGGGTAAACGTCCGAAAGCGGTCAGCTTCCGTACTTTGCCACATCCAGATTTCCCGACCGATATGCAGGCCCAGTTGATGGCAGTGAATGCCGTTGGTCGTGGTTTTGCCACCATCTCTGAAACGATTTTTGAAAACCGTTTTATGCATGTTCCTGAATTGGCACGTATGGGCGCCAATATTCAGGTTGAAGGCAATGATGCTGTGGTAACCGGTGTAGAAAAATTATCTGCAGCACCTGTCATGGCTACAGATTTACGTGCTTCGTTCTCTTTAGTGTTAGCAGCTCTGGCGGCTGAAGGGGAAACACTGATTGACCGTATTTATCATATTGATCGCGGTTATGAAAATGTCGAAGCGAAGTTACAAGGTTTAGGTGCCCAAATTAAGCGAGTAAGTTAATGAGCGATATGAGAAACGATGATCCAAACTTTGACGTAATGGGCAATTTTGATCATGGTTTAACTTTAGCATTAAGTAAGGGACGTATTTTAAAAGAGACACTGCCGCTGCTGGAAACAGCGGGCATTAACTTGCTGGAAGATCCTGAAAAATCCCGTAAGTTAATTTTTCCAACCACCCATAAACAGGTGCGTATTCTGATTTTACGTGCTTCTGATGTGCCGACCTATGTGGAAAATGGCGCAGCAGATTTAGGTGTGGCAGGTAAAGATGTCTTGATGGAACATGGCGCACAAAATGTCTATGAACCATTAGATTTAAAAATTGCCAACTGTAAACTGATGACAGCGGGTAAAGTCGGTATGGTTCGTCCAAAAGGCCGCTTAAAAATTGCGACCAAATATGTGAACCTGACCCGTCAATACTATGCCAGCCTGGGTGAACAGGTTGATGTGATCAAGCTTTACGGTTCGATGGAACTGGCACCGCTGGTCGGCCTGGGTGATTACATTGTCGATGTGGTCGATACCGGAAATACGTTACGTGCCAATGGTTTAGAACCACTGGAAGAAATCTGTAAAGTATCTTCCCGTTTAATCGTCAACAAAGCCAGTTTTAAACGTAAACAGGCGTTGTTAAATCCGATTATTGCCCAGCTAGAACAGGCTGTGGCTGATCGTGAACAGGCCAAACAGGCGTAAGTTGTTCAAATAAAAGACCGCTCTTGAGAGCGGTTTTTTATGGCGGTCTATGAGAACAGTCCTGTTAATACTTTTCTTCAATTTGAGCAAAAGTAATTTTCCATAAAAGTCCGTGGCCCAATGCGCGATTGATACCCACAAAAGCCTTGAAAACAGGTAAACTAATCTTTTCCATATCAACCTTGTGGGTAAATTGATGCGACGTTTATCGACTCAAGATCAGAACTTCAAGCAGGTGTTTGCTGACTTGTTGGCTTTTGAAACAGTGAGTGATCCAGAACTGTTAAAAACCGTAGACCAAATCATTGCTGATGTCCGTCAGCATGGTGATGCTCATGTTCTTAAATTAACTCAGCAGTTCGATCGACATCCCGCGCATCAATTTTCAGATCTAGAACTGACCCAGGAACAGCTTAAAGCCGCTTTTGATGGATTGAATCGTGAGGTGCGTGAGGCACTGGAGCTGGCTGCAGCACGTATCCGTGAATTCCACCAGGCGCAAAAGCAGGATGGCTGGACCTATGTTGATGCCTTGGGCAATACCTTGGGTCAGAAAGTCACGCCACTGGACCGCGTGGGCATTTACGTGCCGGGTGGTCTGGCGTCTTATCCATCTTCAGTACTCATGAATGCTGTTCCTGCGCATGTCGCGGGTGTGCCTGAAATTATCATGGTGGTTCCGGCGCCGAATGGTGAGTTGAATCCACTGGTGCTGGCGGCGGCCTATTTAGCGGGCGTGACACGTCTGTTTACCATTGGTGGTGCACAAGCGGTCGCGGCGCTGGCCTATGGAACAGAAACCATTCCATCGGTCGACAAAATTACCGGCCCGGGTAACCGTTTTGTCGCAGCAGCAAAACGTGCGGTATTTGGTCAAGTCGGTATTGATATGATCGCCGGACCTTCGGAAATTTTAGTTTATGCCGAAGGCGAGAATAATGCAGAGTGGTTGGCGATGGATTTATTGTCACAAGCCGAGCACGATACCGTCGCACAAGCAGTATTCATTACACCGGATGAGGAATTATTGAATGCTGTTGATGGCTGGATTGAAAAGCACCTAGAAGCATTGCCAAAAGCTGAGATCGCCCGTACCTCGATTGAAAACCGTGGTGCATTGGTATTGGTGAAGGATCGTCAGGAAGCGATTGAGTTAATTAATCAGGTGGCACCTGAACACCTGGAATTATGCATGGATGATCCGCAAGTGATGGCAGAAGATATTCGTCATGCCGGGGCAATCTTTATGGGACGTTATACCCCTGAAGCGATTGGGGATTACTGTGCTGGTCCAAACCACGTGCTGCCAACCTCAGGTACTGCGCGTTTCTCCTCACCGCTGGGTGTGTATGATTTCCAGAAACGTTCTAGCCTGATCATGTGTTCGCAAGAAGGGGTGAAAACTCTGGCCAAAACTGCGGATGTATTGGCGCAGCAAGAGAACCTGGATGCACATGCGAGATCAGCACGTTATCGTTATCAGTAATTAAAGAAATAGAAAACCTCTCCCTAGCCCTCACTTGCGCTTCATTTTAAAGCTGTGCTTTAAAACTTGCTCAGGAGAGGGAACTTTGAGAATTTAAAAATGAATATCACCACCGAACAAATGCGTTTCTGGAGTCCGGCAGTACGTGAATTAGAACCGTACGTACCGGGCGAACAACCGAAAATCCAGAATTTACTTAAACTGAATACCAATGAAAACCCGTATCCGCCATCGCCAAAAGTGGTGGAAGCAGTGCAGAAGGTACTGGCAAACTCGGCGGATGCGTTACGTTTGTATCCAGATCCGGATGCCTCCGAGTTAAAACAGGCCATTGCCAAACAGCAGCAGGTGCCGGTTGAGCAGGTTTTTGTCGGCAATGGTTCTGATGAAGTGCTGGCGCATATTTTTAAAGCCTTCTTTGTTCAGGATCTGCCGCTGTTGTATCCGGATATTACCTATAGTTTCTACCCGGTCTATAGCCAGTTTTTTGGGGTCAATACCCAGGTCATCCCTCTAAATGACAATTTTGAAATTGTGGTGGATGATTATAAGCAGCCAAATGGCGGCATTATTATTACCAATCCGAATGCACCAACCAGTATTGATATGGGCCTGGCTGCCATTGAGGAAGTGCTTCAAGCCAATCCAAACTCAGTTGTGGTGATTGATGAGGCCTATGTAGACTTTGGTGCCGAATCTGCGGTCAGCCTGGTGGAAAAATACGAGAATTTAGTGGTATGTCAAACCACATCTAAATCGCGTTCTTTGGCTGGTTTACGGGTCGGTTTTGCGATTGCCCAGCCACATTTAATTGCTGCGCTGGAAGCGGTGAAAAACAGCTTTAACTCTTATCCAATGGATCGTTTCGCGATTGCAGCAGCTGTCGCATCGTTTGAAGATCAGGAATACTTTGAAGCGCAGAACCAGAAAGTGATTGCGAGTCGCGAAACACTGGTAGCTCAGCTGGCTGAGCTGGGTTTTAAGGTATTGCCATCGAGTGCCAACTTTATTTTTGCTTCACTGCTAAGTAAAGACGCGGGTGAATTGGCAGCTGAATTGCGTGAACGTGGCATCATTGTGCGTTATTTTAACAAGCCACGGATTAACCAATTCCTTCGGATCACCATCGGTACCGATGAACAAAACCAGCGTTTAGTGGATACTTTGAAAAACGAGATTTTGGCTTAAGTGAATCCACCCTAACCCTCCTTTGATAAAGGAGGGAACTCTTCCCTCTAGAAAAGGTGAGAAACAATGGTTCTCAAGGGGAGGGATTCATAAAAAAGCGACTCAATTGAGTCGCTTTTTATTTATTCAGGTGTGTACCAGGTATTGAGTAAATCCAGCATCGCCGAAACCTTATCAAAACATTCCTGATATTCTGCATCACAATCAGAGGCAATGGTAATACCACCACCGGCCCATAACGAAACTTCGTGTTGATATTTTTGAATTGAGCGAATCAGAATATTCCAGGAACCGGTACCATCAAAATTAAAATAACCCATTGATCCGCAATAGGCCCCGCGTGGTGTGCCTTCCAGCTCTTCAATAATCTGCATGGCGCGAATTTTAGGGGCGCCAGTAATCGAGCCGCCCGGAAGTGCAGACAGCAATACATCTAGTGGATTGATCTCTGCTTTTAACGTCGCGGTGATTTCACTCACCATATGATGTACTTGTTTAAATGATTCAATATTGAATAACTTCGGCGTTTTTACTGAACCGGTTTCGGCATAGACACTCAGATCATTACGCAGTAAATCGACGATCATCACATTTTCAGCTTGATCTTTTTCAGAATTTTTTAAGGTCTGTTTAGATTGCTCATCTAATCGTGGATCTGTATAGCGTGGCATGGTGCCTTTAATCGGTTTGGTGAGGAGTTGCCGATGAGGCAGAAAATCAATAAATAATTCAGGTGAACAGCTAAGTAATTCAAAGTCATTTATTTTTAAATAACCAGCATAAGGAGCATGGGTTAGCGCCCAAAAATCAGCAGCGGTATTTAATAATAATCCTTCCGCAGAACCTTTAAATTCCTGGGTTAAATTAATCTGATAACAATCACCTGCAACAATATAATCCTGGACTTGATTAAAGGCCTGTTGATATTCAGTTTTATTCCAGCGTGCGGTACAGGCCTGAGTTAATTTAAATGAATTCTCCTGTTTTTGAGCCAACAAATTTTGAATATAAGTCAATAAAAATTCGGCTTGCTGCTCATCGCTGGTGAAATACCAGTGCCCATTTTCCAGAGTTAGAAAACTGTGAAATTGTCCTAGAAATAAACACGGTTGAGCTTTGCTTTGAGTATGAATGTGCTGTTGGGCGGCATAATCGTAGCTGATAAAACCGATCAGTCCACCTTTAAAATAACTGTCGCCAATACAACCAGTTGGCTGCAAAAAGTCATCTAAAGAAGGCGCTGCTGTTTCTTCAAGATAATGATTAAAACTGTGTTGCTTAAAATACTGCCATTTATTTTGTTGAATAAGGTAGTAATGTTTTGCCGATAAGCCAATAATCGGTTGGCCATTATTTTCTAAATAAACAAGATGTGAGAGTGAACCCAGCGCCTTTAAAATTTCTGCTGGGGTATAGGAGGATTCACAAAGTACTTGTTTGTAGAAAGATGAGGTGGCCATAAATTTGGAGAAAATCAACAATAAATATCTATTTTACCTGATTCTGCGCCAAGAAAATGCTTATGACCGTTTATCGGCAAGCTGAAAAATATGATCAATAGCAGTTGAACAAAATTTGACAGGGGGATAACTTTGTTAGTGCTATCCAGCCGCTCAAGGAAATACGTAGCAGGTTGCTAAAAACAAATAATCAACCCGCTGCACAAGAGTGGTAACAATCAAAAAAATAATACTCTTGGGAGAGTAAATATGAAAACATTTACTAAACTAGCTTTAGTATCTTCAATGGCATTAAGTGCAAATGCATTTGCAATGCAGGCAATGGATGATTCAGCACTTAGCGCAACCACAGGTCAAGATGGTTTATCGATTGGTATCGGTATTTCAAAAATTGAAATTGAAAAGCTCTTTATCCATGATAATGATGGTTTAAATGGTACCATTGATAATGCTGGTGCGATTGTTATTCAAGGGAATGGCATTGCTGGTGATGCGAATGAAAACTTTGGTATCGTCGTTGGTGCTAACTATGATGATGCAGGTGCTTATCTACTTGAATCTCGTAACTTGGCAGATTTAAAAATTGACTCTGATGCCGGTGCAGGTAGTGGTAACACAGCCTTTATTAACATCGCAGCTGATGTGTCTGGTCTGGATATTAAAATTGGTGAAATTGGTGTAACTGCTTCGGGTGTGCAAGGCAGCGCAAGCACAACCTCGACACTTCGCCGTGGTGGTGTAGATTCGAATTATAATGCCATTATTTCAGGCTTATCGCTTAAGACAGGCCCAATGTCAGCCAATATCCAGTTAGGTGCTGCGCCACAAGGGGCGATGATTAAACTGAATACTACGATGATTGGTGGTCTTGAAATTAATAATTTGGGTATTCTGGATAACTCAACGGCAAGTGCTGAGCGTGCAGCAGGTGAGATCTTTATTGAAAGTATTAAAATTGCCGATGCAGATGCTAATAACTTAACCATTACACAAGATGTGCGTGTTATGGGGGCAAGTGTCAGCAACCCGGATGACAAAGGTTATATCCAGATGATTAGCCATGGTGGTGCTAAAGATCACTATGTACAAGGTGTTCATTTAGGTAGCCGAGATGCTGCATCTATCGGTGATGTTGAAATTCAAGGTATGCAAACCTATTTCAGCCCAGCGGCTGGTCAATATCTTCCGGGGGCGGTTATCACTATTCGTGGTCACTAAGTCTTCTATTGAAAAAGCGCGTGTTTTCACGCGCTTTTTTTTACACAAAAACTGTAAAAGTTGGCAAAAATATAAAAAAATACTGTTTTTTTTCTAAAAAAAAGGTATCTTGCTAAATACATGGAAGTAGAGTTCTTACTCTAAAAATAAAAAATGAACTGGCAGAGCTGCCTGGAACTTGAAAAGTAAAAAATTATGTTAGAGATCGCATTAGGCTCGGCATTGATGTATTACGCTGCCACACAAGCCTTCGACTTAAAGGAACAACATCCGGAAACCGTACGCTATACGGAGACACTGGATTCCCGCAATTCTTCTTTTACCCGTATGCATCGTGAGCCTGTACGTATTCAACCTGCTTTACAAGATCAATTCCGGGGCATTGTACGTCAGGCTTATGACTATAGCTGTGGATCGGCCGCTTTAACCACGCTGTTAAATGGTTATGTCGGAACCCGATTGACAGAGCAGCAGACCATGAGTGGTTTGCTACGTTATGGGGAATATGAGCGCATTATTGAACGGCGTAGTTTCTCTTTGCTGGATATGAAACGTTTTGTTGCTGCATTGGGCATGGAAAGTGGCGGCTATCGTGGGGAATTTTCAGATCTGGTCAAGCAGGGCCAGCCCGCAATTGTGCCGATTTCCTATGCCGGTTTTAAGCATTTTGTGGTGTATAAGGCCTATAAGGATGGCCGGGTCTATGTGGCCGACCCGGCACTGGGGAATATCAGTTTTGATGAGCAGCGTTTTAAAGAGGTGTGGGAAAACAATACCTTGTTCCTGATTAATGTGGCGCCTGAATATCGTAAAGACTTCTTGGCTTTACAGGATAGTGATATGCGCCATGTTGAAGATGCCACTGTTAACCATCATGCCTTTGTCAATATTCAATATCCACAATTCTATATGGACAAAATTGCCGATAAAGCCTCGACCATTCGTTTAGAACGAAACATGAATCCTGAGTCAGAGAATTTCGGCGAACATCAGTACAACTTTTTAAGACTCTATTATAAAAGTAAGTAAATATTTACTTTAAAAACGAAAAAAAATTAAAAATTGGAAGGGAAGAAGATGAAATCTAAATGGATGAATAAAACCGTATTGGCCATCAGTATCCAAATGGTCTGGGGCGCAGCTGCTTATGCTGCAGAAGAGCCACAATTAGGACAAGATGAAACAGTAGAAGAGCAGCAGCTTGCGTCAGAAGCCACAGCTCCAGCAGAAAACTCAAGCCCTGAAGAAGTTAGCACTGAAGCAGTTGCTGAGGCCAATATTGAAACAGCAACAGCGACTGCACCGAGTGCTGAGCAGGCTGCATCAACTGCGTTACAGCAGCAGGAAGGGGATGCTACCAAAGAAGCCAATCTGGAAGAAGTCTTTACCTCCAATGAACGCCAATATTCCTTAATCAAAAAAGGCAATATCTCATCTTATTACGATATTGATTATACCTATTATCGTGATACGCAAATTGATATGGAAATGGCGCAAGGCCAAATCTATCAGTTGCGTGTTCAGGAAAATGCATCGCATGCATTGACCAACACCTTCACCGTTCAATATGGATTATTGGATAACCTGACCTTAACCGCCTCTTTACCTTTGGTGGCCAAGACCGATCAATTAAAAGATGCGAATACCGCGGGTCTGGGAGATATTTCTTTAGGCGCACGCTGGGAACCTTTCCCTTTAAAAGCCGGCCGTTTGCCACTAATTTTATTCGGAAATCTTTCGACCAAAACCGGTGATAGCCCGTATGAAATTAATAGCACTACCGAACTTGCGACCGGTAAGGGCTATTATTCTGCAGGGATTGGAGCCAGTACCCGTAAATATATCGACCCAGTGGTGTTATTCGCTTCGGTCTCCGCCAATTATGGTTTTAAAGAGTCGGGCTTAAACCAAGTTCGTGGCCCACGTATTATTGAGGAATTTGAGCCGGGCATTAGTGGTGGTTTCGCCTTTGGTTTTGCCTATTCCTTTAACTACGATGTTTCAATGACCATGTCGTATCAGCAGAGTTTTAATACTGGCGCTGAATTCCTCTATCACACCGGCGAAAGCTATTCTCCGGCCGATCAGACCAGTTCTACCCTGGCCATTTCTTTAGGGGTGCGCGTTTCTCCTGAAACGATTGTCAATGGTACTGTTGGTATTGGTTTGACAGAAGATGCACCGGATGTGTCTTTAGGTCTGTCTTTCCCACTCGATATTCTGGGCTTTGGTAAGAAACTTCGCTAAGAGGCTGGTCGTATGAAAATAATTCGACTTCGCCCGTTAGTGTCTGCGCTGATCTTATCGGGCTGTTCGAGTGCTGCTTTTGCACAATTGGGACAAAACCTGTCTGTCGATATCCGTTCCTTGACCATGGGCAACGCGGTCACGGCAGATCCACCGGGCATTAGTGCCATTCATTTTAACCCGGCAGCCTTAACTAAAATTGAAGGCTTGCAAACCGATGTACAAGGGGTGCTGGCGCACTTTGATGTACAGCGTGAGTTTTCTGCGCCAGCCGACTATAACGTATTTGGTTATTCCGATGATCCACTGGTCTGTCATGATGGACCGGAAATTCTGGCTGACTTTTGTACCGACTTTAAAGGTGAAGTATCGGGTGATGTGGAATATGCATCGCTCTATGTGCCGGTACTGAAAAAGTTTGTTGATCTGGGTGAAGGCATGCCACTGGCCGCACCAACAGCAGGGATTGCCTACAATCCGCCGGGGTCTAAAACCACCTTTGCTACTGCGATGTATGCGCCGTTAATTGCCGGTTTTGGTGCTGAAGATGGCAACCCAGGTAACTTCATGGGGCAGCAGGTGGCACTGGAACGGATTACCTATCTGTCACCGTCAATTGCCTATCAGGTCAATGATGAGCTATCAGTCGGGGCATCGGTGGGAATGTCCTACCAGGCCATTGCCATGAATACCGACTTGCGTTTCCCGAATGACCTGATCGGGATGCTGCGGATGATTGATGAAGTCGTCTGTACCCCGTTTAAAGAAAACTCCGATATTATTACCGATATTCTGTTGCTGGGGATTTGTAACGCACAGGAAGGCATGAATCCGTTTGGTCGTTTTGGACAAATGGATCTGGCCGTCGAGCAAAGTCTGAGCCCAAGCTATAACCTCGGGGTGTTATGGGAGCCACGTGAAGATTTCAGCTTTGGTATGGTCTATCAAAGCTCCGCCAAAATGCGGCTCAAAGGTAAATATCATATTGATAATGCCAAGGCGCCGAGTGAGCTGATTAAAGGCTTGATGTCTTCCCCAACCGGGCAAATTTTGGCGGCAATTTTAGGCTTCCCGAACTATATTCCGGCCAGTGAGTCAGGGCTGGTGGCGATGGATTTTGAATATCCAGCGCATTTCCAGGCCGGGATTAAATACAAGGTAATGCCAGATTTACAGGTGAACTTTGATGTCGGCTGGACCGATTATGCTGCTTGGGACAAGTTCAAGTTTGAATTTGACCGCCAGATTTCTGCCCTGAAAATTGCCAAATTATTGTCTGAACATGTCTCTGACAGCTCGCTGGCCTTGCCGATGGGCTTCCAGTCACCATGGAGTTGGGGCATCGGGATTGAATATTCTGCTACCGACCGTTTAAAGCTGCGTGCCGGTTATGAACCACGAACCAGTGCGATTCCAGATGACAAGCGTAATACCATGGTACCCATTAATAATGCACGTCTGTTTGGTTTAGGTGTGGGCTATCGTTTTGATGCCGATACTGACCTGGATTTATCGATCGGCTTCCTGCAAAGCCGGGACAAAATTCCAGCCAATACCAGTAGCCTAGCCAACAAAGAAGGGGTGAATAACTTATTACTCAACCCGTATGCGGGACTGAATGTCAAAACCGCTAGCAACATTACAATTTTAGGTCTGAGCTATAGAACACGATGGTAAAAGTGACAAAGCGTTTATCTGGCTTGATTTGCCTGTCTTCACTCTGGGCGCTGTCTTTGGGCTCGGCCAGTGTAAGTTATGCCAATGAGTTTTATACCATTATTGGCCCGGATGGCCGGCCGATGGTGGTACAGCGTAAGGCCGAAACCCGGCCGGCCGCGAAAAAAGAAGCTGTGCCGGTAAACAAAACGCAGGCACAAAGTAGAGCATCCTCTGCTTTGAATCCGGCGCAGCCGCAAGCGCAAATTCCCGTTTCTGAACCTGTCAGAGCTCCTGCTGTTGCAGTCGTACCCACAGTTAGTACTGTACCGACTCAACCAGTCACTACGGTAAAACTCACAGAAAGTATCCCACAAAAAACACCAGATACAGCAGTTGTGGAACAGCCTGTCGTCACACCAGTTGTATCGGCAACCACAAAACCGGTATCAGCTTCATCATCTCCAACGATTACATCTGTCATCCCGCAAACTGAATCTCAGAAAGTATTGAAGACTGTGCAAGCTGATCAACCAGACCGTACTTCATCTTCCGGTTTTACCGAAATGGAAGGGGAGCAGTACGTCAATAATGAATACCTGGAACACAGTGAATTTAACCTGGAGGGGAAAAAGCGTTTTTATATGATGCCGGAAGGCGTAGTTGACAGTAAATTGGGCGGTGGTGCGACCCGGGTGCAGGTGGTAGAACGTGAAAAAGGAGTCGGACAATCGGTGCTGGATCGCCTGTTCAAGAAACGCCAGCCAGAAAGTGTCAAGCCAATGGTGCTGTCATCGACTTATTATCGTATTGCACAGGCCGATGCCATCAGCAGTTTAGGCCAGTCCTGTTTTAACAATAAAAAAATTAAACATGCCAAGACCCTGGCCGTACAGAAAGACGTCAATCTCTGGCCACGTGCACCATTAACAGATGAATTTGATTATGAGGTGGTGAAGCTGGAGGGAGATTTACGCCATCTTCAGGTGAATTCATACGCTTCTAAAACCCGGCAACCTACATTTTACTGGCCTTTTGCCGTTTTTCTGGATGCGCAAGGCTGTGTGATTGAAGGTGCAGGCGGCTACAAGAGCCAGGATACTCAATCCACCTTATTGCAACATGAGCAGGTGGAAGGGGTGATTCAATTGCCGGCTCAAACCCGTTATCTTCTTTTAACCCCGCTGGCATCGGCAATCGATATGGAAAACCGCCAGTTAAGTAATCAGGGCCAATTGAAAATTATTGCCTTAGATCAATAAAAAACATGAGACATCAGGATGAAGAAATCAAATATTTTAGCCTTGAGCAGTACCGCCTTGATGATGGCACTCAGTGGCTGTGGTGGTGAAAGTGCCAATGTCATTCCAGAGCCGAATATTGTGTCGGAAATTAATGGCAGTTGTGTTAGCGGGCAAAACTGTGTGGAGTTTGCCCTGGATTATCCGGTGGATGGCCTGAATTTCACCTGTAGCAGTGATCCAAGCAAAACCTATATTACCCTGATTGCGCCAACCACCAATGCCGCCACCGGTAAATGTAGTGCCGGTGATAAAGTCCATTTCTTTATTCAGGAAAAAACAGAAAAATCAATTAATCTGGGGACAGTAAGCCTAGCTGATATTGGTCTGGCCAATTCGGTCAGTGCCAGCTTGCCGCGTTTAACCCTGCTGGATATTGCCCGTGGCTTAACCGGACAGGCCGCAACCGAACTGACCCCATCGGATTCAACTGTTCAAGTGGCACAGGCAATTACACGTATTTTACAGGCTTTATCAATTGAAAGTTCCAAGAACCAAGAACGGCCGACCATTGCCGGTGATGTGCAGCCACTTTATATTTCTGCGCTAAAAAAAGAACAGCTGGATGATATTTTGGGTTCGGTGACGCTGGAGGATTACCGTTCCGGTGCCTATGTCAGCAAGTTAAGTCCTTGGGTTGACTTGAGCACCGTCAGTGATGCGCAGGCCTCTGACGCGCTGAAAACCCTGGTTTATATGACCAACTCTGCCTCTTATCAGGCCAACTATCCGGTACTGGCTGTGGAGGGTTCGACCTTACCACAAGGTTTATATGGCTGTAATCAGGATGATTGTAAACAGAACTCGAATACCTTAAGACACCTGATTGGCCAGTTCCAGTTGATGACCGATCGCTCGGGTTATACTTTCGGTTATGGCATGCAGTGGCGTGGAACCATGTCGACCAGTAATGAAAACCCGTTATTGACCATTACGGCCGATTTCTTGAAACGTGTCCGTCCGGAACTGATGACCGCAGCGGCACAAAATAACTGGATTAATCCACTGAATGAAACGATCCAGGGGCCTTATCGTTTTAGCATCAACAGTAACCGGACTGAAGATTTTACCGTGACCCAGGGGAAACTGTATAACGATTATATGATTGCCGGCACCGAAGGCATTTATAAAACCCTGACCAAGTTCCCGACAGGAAAGCCGGAAGAATATGGCCGCTGGACCCAGACTATTGGCACGGATCAGTTTAAGGGCTCACTGGATATCTATAAATATTTTCAGGTGAATTTCCTGGATAACCGGATTTTTACTTCGGCGAAAAATGTGGCCTTGGGTGAGCGTTATATTTTCCCGTTATATGCCACTCTGAATTTCAATTTTGCTAATAATGCCGCGCCAGCAATTAAGCTCGGGATTGTGCTGGATGAGCAGGGCAATATCCGTACCGATATTGGCCCAAATCCGACCGCAACCGATCTGTCGGGGACCTGCGCAGTCGCTACAGATAGCAGCACGCCAGAGATTGTGGATAGTAATAATGTCACGCAATATCGTGTTGGTGTACTGGGAGCAACCGATCTGAGCAATCAGGCGATTACCCTGCGGATGATTCTGGCCAATCCGGTCTTTAACCAGCTGAATGGTGCCGTAATTGGTCTGAATACCCGGGTTGACAATACCCAGGGCGAGCAGGCCATGGTGGTGGGTGGTGCGCGGCTGAATATGGGTAATCTGGTCAATCATACCTCGACCCGGATTAGCCTGAGTGACTTCTCCGGCAACAATACCGTGTCATGGAGTAACCTGTATACCTTGCAGCTCAAGACTTTTACCAATCAGGATAGCAACAATGCTACGGATGCCGATAAAGAACTGGCTAAACTCACCGGTGGAACCGTGAGCATCGAAGTGGCGGACTGTTATAACCCGGAACAGGTGCGTATCCAGTAACAGCAATATATTCATTAAAATACAAAAGCCCATCTACGGATGGGCTTTTTCTTGGCGGGGATATTTATTGTTAACCAGTATGATCCAAACGCGTACCCAAGGTTTCCAGATGAGTCGGGAAATGCTGGTTTTTGCGGTCTTCAAAATAATGTCTTAAGGTATGTTCCACGCTTGGGAAGGCTAGTTCTGCCCATGGAATTTCATCTTCGCTAAACAGACGCGATTCAATAGTTTCTTCACCCGCCCCAAATTGCCCTTCAATCAGCTGCGCTTTAAACAGCACATAAATCTGGCCAATCCGTGGAATGTTGTACATGCAGTACAGCTGCTCAATCTCGATTTCCGCTTCTGCTTCTTCACGGGTTTCACGTGCCGCGCCTTGTTCCATGGTTTCAAACAGTTCCATATAACCGGCAGGTAGGGTCCAGAGTCCATAACGCGGTTCAATGGCACGGCGGCATAATAACACCTGATCTTCCCACAGCACCAAAGCACCACAAATCACTTTCGGATTCACATAATGAATACTGCCACAATGGCTGCAAACACGGCGTAACTGATGATCGCCTAAAGGAATTTTTTCCGCTGTTTTATGTCCACACGTTCCGCAAAAGTTCATATTCAGCATCAACGATAAAGTTGCTGATCAGCATAACTGAAAAAATGAACTTTGGCATCATTTCTATCCTTTTGCCCAGAATTTCAGCTATGATGAAAGTCAGGCAATCAGGATAATAAAAGATGGTAGAGCATTCATTGACACAGGAATTGCAACAGCGCTTACGCTTCTCGCGAAGTATGCGTGAGGCGCATGCGGCCGTGTTGATTGCGATTACCGATGAAGCTCAGCCGAAAGTCCTGCTGACCCGCCGTTCGGCCTATTTAAACAGCCATGCTGGCGAGGTGTCTTTTCCGGGTGGCAAGCGCGATCCGCAGGATACCAGTAATATTGTGGTGGCACTGCGTGAAGCACAGGAAGAAACCGCGCTGAATCCTTTTGATGTGGAACTGATTGGCGATTTGCCAATGCAAAAATCGCGTAATGGCATGCTGGTCAAACCCATTGTCGGCCTGATTCCACCCGAGGTGCAGCTGTCAGCGCAACCGACCGAAATTGACCGTATTTTTTTCGCCTCTTTAAAAAATCTGATGGAAGCGCCGCCAGTGCCGTATGAGGTGCGCTATGCCCATCAGTCTTTATATTTTCCCAGCATGCGTGTTGAAAATGAGATTGTCTGGGGATTAACTGCACGGATGCTGGTGGCTTTATTTCAGTATGGGCTGGATTATCAAAAAGAATGGCCATTTTTACTGAATTCACCGACGTTTCGATTTAAATCATCTAAATAGGGAATTTTAATGTTGTATAAATTTCAGGGCATTGCCCCAAAAGCATTACATCAACCATGGGATGGTTGGGTCGCCGAAACCGCAACGGTCATTGGTCAGGTCGAGCTGGGTCGGCAGGTGAGTATCTGGTTTGGCGCGGTGGTGCGTGGCGATAACAGCCTGATTCGTCTTGGAGATTTTAGTAATGTCCAGGAAAATGCGGTGCTGCATACCGATGCGGGTATTGAGATGCAGATTGGTAACTATGTCACTATCGGTCATCAGGCCATGTTGCATGGCTGTACCATCGGCGATAACAGCCTGATTGGTATTAACGCGGTGGTGCTGAATCATGCCGTGATTGGGAAAAACTGTATTATTGGCGCCAATGCGCTGATTCCGGAAGGCAAAGTCATCCCGGATAATTCGGTGGTGATGGGTTCTCCCGGCAAGATTGTAAAAACCCTGGATGAAGCAGGGGCAGCCCGCCTGAAACTGAGCGCCTTACATTATGCCGAGCACTTCAAGCATTTCCAGCAACTGGAAAAAGTCGAACTTTAAGATACCTAAAGGCCAGTTTGAAACTGGCTTTTTTTCTGTGTGAAAGCCGGTGAAGTTCTCGCCTAGTGTCTAGGAGTGGAGTATGATAGCGGCCAGTTTTTAAAATTTAATTTTAAGGTTGTGCATGAAGTTACTGGCATTGGAAACTGCCAATGAGCAGTGTTCCGTTTCGATTGTAAATGACACGCAGGAACTGTTTTTTCAGTTGGATGAGCGCGCCAAGGCACAAACCCAAACCATTCTCCCGATGATTGAGCAAGGTTTTGCTCAGACCGAAACGGCCACTGCCGATTTAACCGCAGTGGCCTTTAGCCGTGGCCCGGGCTCGTTCAGTGGCGTGCGGATTAATGCCGCGGTGGCACAGGCACTGGCCTGGTCACATGATCTGCCGGTCATTCCAGTCTCGACCTTGCAGGCGCTGGCGCAAGCGGCTTATCGGCTAGCAGGTTTAAGCGCGGTAACAGCAGTGCTGGATGCGCGGATGAATGAAGTCTATATCGCCAGTTTCCAGTTAGATGCAGAAGGCATTATGCAGCCGGTGAGCGAAGAACAGTTATTGGGCTATAGTGATGCGGCGGCCGTAGCGCAGTCCCCATTAGTAGGCTCAGGTTCAACCTTATTGCAACAAGAACAAACACAATACAAAGACTTAAGTGCAACGGCGCAAGATATTGCTACCATTGCACGCGTATTGGCTCAACGTGAAGCATGGGTCAGTGCGGAATACGCATTACCGGTGTATTTGCGGGATAATGCTTGGAAAAAAATTCCAGAACAAGGCAAATCATAACTAGGATTTTCTATGGATTTTTTACTGCTGCTGAAAGCGGCAATTATGGGAATTGTTGAAGGAATCACAGAATTCTTACCAATTTCCAGTACCGGCCATTTAATTTTGGCTTCAGAACTGATGAACTTCTGGACCAAAGAAAAAAGTGATGTTTTTGTAATTGCCATTCAAATGGGGGCAATTGCAGCAGTGATTTATGAATACTGGACCCGGCTTTGGGGCGCAGCCACCGGCATGTTCACCGGCGAAGAAACCGGACGCCGTCTGGGCTTTGGCCTGATTCTGGCCTCGCTGCCGATTATTCTGATTGGTTTGACTTTCGGGCAAACCGTGAAAGCGATGTTGTTTAATGATATCGCCGTGGCCATTGGTCTGATTATTGGTGGTCTGATCATTATCTGGATTGAGAAGCATCCACCTCAAGTACGGGCACAGGAAGTTGAAGACCTGACCTATAAAGATGCAATCTGGATTGGTCTGATTCAGGTACTGTCTTTAATTCCGGGCACTTCACGTTCGGGTGCGACCATTATTGGGGCGATGTTCCTGGGCGTATCACGTAAAGCGGCGACAGAATTCTCGTTCTTTCTGGGAATTCCGGTGATTATTGGCGCAGGCTTGCTGGATTTATATCAAAGTTATGATGTCTTCCAGACCACGCAGGACTGGACCGTATTGAGCGTCGGGATTATTGTTTCCTTTATCTCCGCATTAATCTTAATTCGCGCGCTGGTGGCGTATGTGGCCAAACGCGACTTTATGATTTTTGCCTGGTATCGTATTGTGTCAGGCCTTCTGATTTTACTCTTTGCATATACAGGCTGGACCTTATGGTAAGCGAACTTCGCTGCTATACCGAACCCGCATTTTTTGAGAAAGCACAGCACTATCAGGCTGTGCTTTCTTCACGTGGGGTTACCCTTCAAATTGATGTCATCGACAAACTGAATGCACGTTTTTTAAGACTGCATCCAGACATGGCGCTGTGCGTTGATGCCGATGGCCTGTGGCTATGTGCGCTGGGCATGAAAATGCAGCCAGACTGGCAGGCTGAAATTCCGCGTTTAAAACGCGCGTCATTAAAGTCAGAAATGCTGGCCCGTGCCTGTAACCTGGCGGAAAAACCGCAGCTGATTGATGCAACTGCAGGTCTGGGCCATGACAGTTTGCTGATGGCGCATCTGGGGGCTGAAGTAACGCTGGTAGAACGGCATCCGATTCTGTTTAGTTTATTGGAAGACAGCTACCAGCGCGCCCTACAGGACCCGTTTTTAAGCAAGGTTGCCGCACGCATCCACTTGGTCTTTTCTGATTCGGCTGATTACTTAAAAGCGCAGGCAGAAGCAGGGCAGGCTGTTGATGTGGTGTATCTGGATCCGATGTTTCCACAGCGTGACCAGAACCAGCAGGCGGTAAAAAAACAGGCACAAGTCAAAAAGCAGATGCAGCTGCTGCATTTGTTATTGCCGGAACATGGTGAAATGGATTTGGGCGATGCCTTGCTACCGCTGGCGCAAAAAATCGCCAAACGTGTGGTGGTTAAGCGACCACGTCTGGCGGTATATCTGGCCGGGCAAACACCGGATCATCAATGGACGGGAGATGCCTGCCGCTTCGATGCCTACTTCCAGCAGGACGCGACCAAAGTAAACGGGTAATCGCTTCAAAACTGGGCAAAGATTTGTTATATAGTTAAAAAAGAGCATTGATAATTATGACATCAGGCATAAACTAAGTCTGCACAAAGCGAGCCACTGCTAACGACAATCTTATGATCGACTTTAAACCCTCCATCAATTTTTGGCATGATTTTAAAAGCAACCAAACAGCGGGGATGTGGTTATTTTTTGGTTCGCGCCGATCTTTACAGATTGTCCGTCCTTCCATTCTGCAACTGATTTTCTGGGGCATTTTAGGTGGTCTGGCCAATACTTTATTTAGCTGGCTCAGCGCCGGTGAAACCGGTGATTTTAACCCGCAAGGTCTGGTCAGTTATGCCTTGTGGCCGTTTATTGCCTTAATTGTCGGGATTTTCCTGTCCCAGCGCGTTAATAATCCACGCCTCATGCTGGTACCGGCTTTACTGTGGCTGGTGTTAGACACCCACATCGCCTTATTGCAAAGCCTGATTCAATATCTGGGCATGATTGATGTGCTGCCCTATGTGTTCTATGACTATCTGCCACTGATTTTTATGGTGCTGTTTGTCTGGCAGAGTCTGGCGGTGGTCTGGGTATTTTCCCGTGAGCTGAAATGGCCGTGGTGGGAACGTGCGCTGATTGTTCTGGCCACGCTGTTTACCCTGGTGGTGTGGCAGATGTCGGTCAAGAGCCAGCCAATCTGGAAAGTGGAAGAGGTCCCGCCGACGTTTAGTGAAGAAGCCTTTTATGCACAAAGCAAGGTACTGAATCAGGCGCTGGAGAAGATTCAGTATGGCGAATTTGCGCAATCACACTGGTATTTTCTGGGGGTGGCCGGAGCCAGTTATCAGGATGTGTTTATGTCCGAAGTCGAGCGGATTCGGGAACAGTTCGATACCCGCTTTGGCACTTTTGGCCGCTCGATGATTCTGGTGAATAACCCGATGACACGCAATGTCACCCCGATTGCCTCACGCACCAGTATGGAACTGGCACTGCGCCGTATAGGCCAGCAGATGAATCCGGAAAGCGATGTGCTGTTTTTATACATGACTTCACATGGCTTGCCGAACCAGTTTGAAATGGAAAATGCGCCGCTGGAACTGCAACAGGTTGATCCAAAATGGCTGCGCGATGCGCTGGATAAATCCGGTATCCGCTGGCGCGTAATTGTGATCTCGGCCTGTTATTCGGGCAGTTTTGTTTCGGCCCTGCAAAATGACAATACTTTGGTAATTACCGCATCGGCCGCAGATCGCGCTTCATTCGGCTGTTCCAACGAAGCCGATTATACCTATTTTGGCCGGGCTTTCTTTGATCAGGCCATGCGTGAAAATAACAGCTTTGCCGAGGCTTTTGCACAGGCCAAGCTGACCGTGGAAAAATGGGAGCAGGCACAAGGTTTTGAACCATCTGAACCGCAATGGTCGATGGGCAAGAACATGCAGCTGATGTTGCCGCAACTGGAGCAGCGTTTATTCCCGCAAGCCATGGTGGCGCAGCCAAATGAAATGCCTTTAACTTTAGACAGCCCTTAAAACAGGATAAGACGATGGAATTAATACAGAACAATCGATGCTTTGATGGCGAACAGCGAATTTACCGTTTTAATTCCAGCAGCTTAAACGGGGAAAGCCGTTTTGGTATTTTTCTGCCGGCACAAGCCTTGGCCGGTCAGGACTGTCCGGCGCTTTTTTACCTGGCGGGTTTAACCTGTACCGAAGAAACTTTTGCAATTAAAGCGCATGCCCAGCGTCTGGCGGCACAGTTGGGCTTTATTCTGATTAGCCCGGACACTTCACCTCGCGGTGAGCAGGTGGCGCAGGGCGATCACTGGGATATTGGGCAGGGTGCAGGTTTTTATATTAATGCAACCCAGGCACCCTGGGCAGCGCATTACCAGATGGAACAGTTTGTTGCAGAAGAGCTGTATGCGCTGGTGTGTGAACAGTTTGCGGTGCAAACCGACAGCATTGGTATTTTCGGCCACAGTATGGGCGGCCATGGTGCGTTAACGCTAGCCTTTAAATATCCGGAAAAATTTAAATCAGTTTCTGCCTTTGCGCCGATTTGTGCACCAAGCCAGTGCTCGTGGGGCGAGAAAGCTTTTAGTACTTATTTAGGCGATGATCGTCAAGGCTGGCAAGCGCATGATGCCACCGCACTGGTCCAGCAAAAAGGCAAGCAATTTGCCGATATTCTAATTGATCAGGGCTTGCAGGATCAGTTTTATAGTCAGCTGAATCCGGCGCTGTTCCAGGCCGCCTGTGCGCAGGCCGGACAGCCGCTGAGCTTACGTGAACATGCTGGCTATGATCATGGTTATTACTTTATTCAAAGTTTTATCGATGATCATCTGCAATTTCATGCAGTTCAATTACAATCCTAATATCATCCATCGCGCAAAACACCGCTTTTGACCTGTTGCAGGGTGAAAGCGGTCTGTGAATTTTTGCTTTTTTAATTTTTAACCGTGTCTTTATTTTAAAAAATAATTATAAGGCCTGATATGCAAAACCAAGATATACATCCGACTTTTACCGCAGAGGAACAGACCCAGTTGCCGCCGGCGCTTGTCGTTGATTCACCTGAGCCGCAGCTGCTTGGACAGCGCCACCCTTTTCATTTTTATGGCACTGCCATGGAATATTTCGGCATCTGGATTGTCAATATTCTATTGATTATTGTCACGCTGGGACTGTATGCGCCATGGGCCAAAGTACGCCGCTTGCGCTATTTTTATGGCAATACCGAATTTATCCAGCGCCGTTTTGACTTTACCGGTGTGCCGAGCAAGATTTTAATCGGGCGGCTGATTGCGATTGGCTTGTATCTGGCCATTTCACTGTTATCCAACTATTCAGTACGCGCTACCTTGATTGGGGTGCTGATTCTGTATCTGGCGGTACCCTGGCTGATTCGGGCCACCATCCGCTTTAATGCACGTAACAGTAAATTTGGTAACAGCCGCTTTTTCTTTTCTGGCACCAGCAAAAAAGCCTATATCGAATTTTTAAAAGGGATTCTGGTGTATATCTTGACCCTGGGCATATTTTTCCCGGTGCTGATCTGGCTGTATAAGCGTTATTGCCTCGATCATCTTTATGCGGGACAGCTACAGTTTAAATTACAGGCCGACTGGCCGGCCTATATGCGCGCCATGTATGTGCCGCTGTTTCTGTTTATCGGCTTGCTGGGAGCGGCAGCGCTGGTACTGGCCTTGCTGGCCGATTTTTCCAGTCTGAGTGCGGTGCAGTATGTCTGGATTTTTATGGGCATCTATCTGCTGGCGGCTTTATTCATCTGGCCATTAATGCTGGCGCGGATTTTTATGACCAGCTGGAACAATACCACCCTCAGTCGCAGCCAGTTTCAGACCAGTTGCAACCAGTGGCGCTATGCCTGGATTGTGCTCAGCAACTGGATTGTGAAAATTTTAACCCTTGGCCTTATGACGCCGTGGGCGGCAATCCGTTTATATCGCTATCAGGTGGAGTCTTTAAGCCTGCATTTAAATAATGATCCGGACCTGCTGATGAACCAGTTACAGGGTGATCCAAGCGCGATTGCGGAAGAAATCAGCGATATCTTTGATATTGATGTGTCTTTATAAGGAAAGCACTGATGCAACAGATGACGGTTGAAGCCGTGTTTTATGATGGTCAGAGTGCCAAGCCTTATACTGCTCAGGTGTTGGCAGCCGATGCGGACAGTATCTGGGTTCAGTATGGTGAAAACTTTGCCTTGCAGCGCCGTTATCGTTATCAGGACATGCTGCTGATAGGCGCATTAGGCCGTATCCAGCCGGTAATTGAACTCCAGGATGATGCACGTCTGGAGTTTCAGCAGCCTTTACCGGACTGGTTTCAGCTGCAGCAAAAGAATATCTATCAGTCGATCTGGAAGCTGGAGCGTACCCCCAGCCTGATTCTGTTTAGCACCATTTTTATTGTGGCGCTGGCCTTTGCCACGGTGAAGTGGGGCATTCCGTGGGCCTCGCATGTGGTGGCCAATCAGTTACCGGAAACCACCCTGAACAGTGTCGGCAATGAAGCAGAACACTATGTGCTGGAGATGACGGGTCCAAGCCGTTTAAGTGCGGCGCGCCAGCAGGCAATTTTACAGCAGTATCAGGCATTGGTGGCAGAAGACCGGCCGGCGAAACTGCTGTTTCGAGAAGGGAATCGGTTGGGTGCCAATGCGGTGGCGATTCCCAACAATACTATTATTCTGACCGATGAACTGGTTGAGCTGGCACAGGATGACCGGGAAATTCTGGGGGTGCTGGCACATGAGCAGGGTCATCTGGTCGAGCGGCATAGTCTGCAACAGGCGCTGGCCAGTTTAGGTTTTGGGGTCATCCTGATTGCGATTACCGGTGATGGCTCCGATTTAATGACCAGCCTGCCTCTGGCTTTGGTAGGTGCCAGTTATTCGCGTAATTTTGAAGCCGAAGCCGATCATTATGCCTTAACCACCATGCAGCACAAGCAGGTGCCAACCATCCATTATGCCAACCTGTTACAACGGCTGGCAGATGAAAGCGGCGAAAGCGAGCAGGGTAAGTCGGTCTGGGATTTTCTGCAAAGCCATCCGGCCACGCAGGAGCGTATTGAAGCAGTCAAGGCCTTTGAAGCCAAGCAATCTGCCGAAGTAAAATGAGCAGATCTAAGTAGGTTTAATCGGCCTGCTGCCAGTCAGCACTTAACTGTTCCTGTCCCATGCGTTGCAGATGATCCAGCACCACCTGTTCCAGCCGGTTCAGGTCGGTGTGTTCATCTAAAGCAATAATTTCGGTATAGAGCGCATCAGATTGTGGCTGTAACACAATGGTCGCGCTTGGCATCAAAATACGCAGTTCCTGTGCTGTTTCCTGTACTTCAAATTTGTGTTTCCAGTGGTTACCCAGGCGTTTGGCCAGACGGGCCGCTTGTGTGGTGGCAATATGACTATAACGTTTCATGAAAAATCCTGTTCAGTAAGCCTTAAGCCTAAGAGAAAAGAGCGCCCAGACAAAGCCGCGTGTTGCAACACAGCGTTGTAGATTTGCAATCTTGCCGCAGGTGGCCATCTGCCGCCCCAGAGCCGGGGACAATTTGTTATAATGGCGCAGTCACTCAAATACTTAGCCAGGGTCTCCCATGTCCAAGCCATATTTAATTGCGCCTTCTATTCTTTCTGCAGACTTTGCCCGTTTAGGGGAAGAGGTAGAAAAAGTGCTTGAAGCCGGTGCTGATGTTGTCCACTTTGATGTCATGGACAATCACTATGTACCCAACCTCACCTTTGGTGCAGGCGTATGTAAGGCCCTGAAAAATTATGGGATTCAGGCGCCAATTGATGTGCATTTAATGGTCTCTCCGGTAGATCGTATGATTGGCGACTTTTTGGAAGCCGGTGCCGATATTATTACCTTTCATCCGGAAGCTTCAGATCATATTGACCGTTCGCTGCAACTGATCAAGTCGGGCGGTGCCAAAGCGGGTCTGGTTTTTAACCCGGCAACACCACTGCATTATCTGGATTATGTGCTGGATAAAGTCGACCAGATTTTATTGATGAGTGTGAACCCGGGCTTTGGTGGCCAGAAATTTATTCCCATGACCCTGGAAAAATTACGTCAGGCGCGTCAGATCATTGATGCCTCAGGCCGTGATATTCGCCTTGAGGTTGATGGTGGCGTTGGCCCGGCCAATATCCGTGAAATTGCCGAAGCCGGTGCCGATATGTTTGTGGCAGGTTCAGCGATTTTTGGCAAACCGGATTATAAAGCTGTGATTGATGAGATGCGTGCCGAGCTGGCCAAAGTCGGTGCCGTGAATACCTAATAAAACTGGATAAGTTATCGGCACCCTGTGGATAACTTTGTGATTAACTCTATGGATATCTATGTTGATAACAGTATGGATAACCGGATTAATTTATAAACAGTTGTACATCAATCGTTTACCAATTAGACATAAAATGTATAAAAAGGACTCAAATGAGTCCTTTTTATTTGAGCAAAAGCCCTAAAATTCCTGCTTTTTTATTCAGCTCTGCTTAAGAGTTATACTGCACAATAAATAACTTTATTATTTTATTGATATGCAAAACAATCTTCCCGGCAGCAGCAATTTAAAATTTAAAGTATTGTGTATAACTGTGAATTTCTCTATGCTGGTTTGCACAGGCGTTCAGCTGTTTTAAGCAGCTTCAACGCTGGGGTTTGGTCTTATGGGGTGAGGAAATCCTGTTGCATACACAGCGCAGACAACCGGTGTGGTTCAGCTATCTGATGGCATTTGTCATGGGATGGAGCAGTCTTGTGCTGGCTGTTGTACAACCAGCGCATGCGGCCATGCAACTGTCCAACTCTGCCATGATCACCAGTGTGAAATCATCCCTTTCATCACCTACACCTTGTCATGCTGAAAAGGCAGATTCTCCTGTAGAACAGCATCACCCAAGCCATCATAGCACCAGTCCATCTGCACAGTTATCCGACTGCGAGCAAGGGCATCATCCAGAGCAGCATTTAAACTGTCAGGATTGTCCGCCACTGCATTGCCAGCCGGGTCTGAGCTATCTCAAGATTGCGCTCCCTGTGCTGGAACAGGCAAGCCCGACCTTTGAGCCTGAGCTGCGCTTTCATCTCTATCATGCCCAGCATTTACCCGGTTACTGGCAGGAAATCCTGCGTCCACCGAAAACCTTATCCTGACTTTAAAAACTTTTCTTTTTTTATTGTTTTAAGGATAAATCATGTCAATTCAATTGCGTCAGGCCATCGTGCTTGGCTTATGTCTGTGCGCATCGTCCTGGGCGATGGCCGCAGTCCGGGAATATCATCTGTATATTGATGAGCAGCCGGTCAAGCTGACCGGAAAAACTGCCAAAAAAATAAGTGTGAATGGCCAATTCACAGCCCCCTTGCTTGAATTTGAGGAAGGTGATGAAGCGGTGATTCATGTGCATAACCAGCTTCAAAATCGCGATTCTTCCATTCACTGGCATGGTCTGTTATTGCCGGGTGTAATGGATGGCGTGCCGGGCTTTAACGGCTTTCAGGGCATTGCGCCGAAGGGACATTTTACTTATCGCTTTCAGCTACGGCAGCAGGGCACCTACTGGTATCACGCCCATTCCAAAGGTCAGGAGCAGGATGGGCTATATGGCCCGCTAGTCATTTATCCCAAAGGCAAACAGCCTGTGGCTGCGCATGAGCAGGCCGAGCGGGATTATGTGGTGATGCTGTCCGATTTTCACGCATCTTCCAGCGACACGATTTTAAATAATCTGAAAAAGTCGGCCGAGTATTATCAGAACCAGCGTGAAACCCTGGCCGATGTGTTGCAGCAGGTGAAACAGCAGGGCCTGAAACAGACCTGGCAGCAACGTTCCATGTGGAACCAGATGCGTATGCTTAGAACCGATTTGTCGGATGTCACCGGTTATCAGTTTTTAATTAATGGCAAAACACCGGAACAGGCCTGGACCGGGCTGTTCCGACCGAATGAAAAAGTGCGTTTACGTTTTATTAATGCCTCGGCCATGTCGTTTTTTGATGTACGCATTCCGCAGCTCAAAATGACCGTCATCAGCGCTGATGGCCAGCCGGTCCAGCCGGTGCCTGTAGATGAGTTCCGGATTGGGACAGCAGAAACCTATGATGTACTGGTGGAACCAAAAGCCGGCCATTACCAGATTGAAGCAGAATCAATTGACCGTTCAGGCTTTGCCATTGGTAGTTTATTGCAACAGGGCATGCAACCACCGCCACTGCACATGCCAACCGCACGACCACGTGCGGTATTGACCATGGAAGATATGGGACATGCTGCTCATGGTGCAGAAAGTACTGCGCCACATGCGGTACATAGTGCGTCATCCACATCTTCGACCCTGCAGCATCCATCGATGACGCATGCTGCCATTAAAGAGACTGAATCTTTAACGGTAGCCGAAGATCATCCTGCAGTGCATTCATCGCATGCAACGCAGGCGCAGTCAAAATCTTCGGCCAGTTCGGTCCCTCAAGGTTGGGCCAATGCCTCAACACCCGCCGGACATAAAGCACTTCGCTATGCGGACTTAAAAGCCTTAAAGCCGCAGCCGGATACGCGCGCGCCGGTGCAAGAGCTGGTGATTCGTTTGGGCGGCACGATGGAACGTTATATCTGGACCATCAATGGCAAGAAATTTAGCGAGGCTGAACCATTGCAGGTGGCCTATGGCGAACGGATTCGGCTGAAATTTATTAATGACAGCATGATGGCGCATCCGATGCATTTGCATGGCATGTTTATGCAGCTGGAAAATGGTCAGGCTGCTGCCGACCTGCCAAATAAACATACCCTGATTGTACCGCCTGGAAAAACCGTGAGCGCGTTATTGACCGCCGATGAGCTGGGGGAATGGGCAATCCATTGTCATCTGCTGTATCACATGAGTTCGGGCATGATGAATAAGTTAGTGGTGGCACAGGTGATGCCAGAGCAGACGGCTTCATTACCCGCAGCTCCATCTGCGCTGCCAGCTGCTGTTCAGTCTTCGGGAGATGCACATGCACATCACTAATTTTGCCCGTTTCAATCTGCTGGGAGCCATGCTGTTTGCGACACCGATGTTATCGGCGCAGACACAGCACCCATCTTCCCATGTTACAGAACATGAAGTTGTACCGCAGACGTCAGTAAAATCTGTCGATAAACATGCACAACACAAGCAGATGATGCAGGCTGAACATCAGCAACATCAGCAACATCAGCAACATCAGCAACATCAGCAACATCAGCAACATCAGCAACATCAGCAACATCAGCAACATCAGCAACATCAGCAACATCAGCAACATCAGCTCATGAGCATGCCTCATCTGGTGGAGAAGGCTGCAACGGCAACAACGCATGATCACCGACAGGAGCATGGCGGGCAGTGGTATCAGTCCAGTATGCTGGAATCAAAATGGATGCAGCATGCGGGTGGACGCGGAGTGTGGCAGTCCGAGCTGGAAAGCCGGGTCGGAACGGATGAACACAAGCTGTTTTTCAAACTGCATACCCAGCAGGCCGAGTCGCAACAAGCTGAATATGAGGCACAGGTTTTATATAGCCGGATGATTTCTGATTTTTGGGATATCCAGGCTGGTGTGGCCTATCAGGAGGATCAGACTTCGGCACAGCAATGGCGTGGTGTGGTTGGCCTGCATGGGCTGGCGCCGTATTTCTTTGAATCTGAGGCCTATTTGTCGCTTGCCGAAGATCAGCAGGTGCTGCTGAGTCTGGACACTGAGCGAGATCTTTTGCTGACCCAGAAACTGATTCTGGCACCTTATTTGCAGGCCAAGCTGGTACTTTCAGATGAATCGGTGCAAGCGCAGAAAACTGGTTTAAACCAGCTGCAGACCGGGCTACAGATGCGTTATGAAATCAGCAAAAAAGTCATGCCGTTTGTAGATGTGGCCTATGGCTATCATAAAGGGCTGGCCCAGACAGCTGAGCAGGATGCGACAGAATCGGAACAGGGCTGGCAATATGGCGCCGGGTTACGGTTGAAGTTTTAATCCGATCCAGCGTTTATCCATACACCGGATGGGCTTTGGTTCATCCTTTTGTTTGCTGGAGAAACGACCTATGCTCCAGCAAGCAATTTATTCACTTAAGTGAAAAAGTTTGAATCGCCTTATCTGGGTTGTGATTTTTAGTCCCTCTTGAGCTGAAGGTCATTCCCCTCCAACGGTGTTTTACTGGCAGGCGGCGGATTTTTGCTATACTGATACCGTAATTCTGGAGGAACGACCTCCCTTAAAGGTGCTGTCTTTAAGAAAAATCGTCAGGACGGCCTGACTCTATCTGAATAATGGAGGAGGGCGTGATGGCCTGGATCGTATTAATTTTTGCCGGTATTTTTGAAATTGTCTGGGCTTATTTTATGAAGCTTTCAGACGGTTTTACCAAGCTTACCCCAAGCATTCTGACCATTTTCTTTATGGTGCTCAGTTTTGGCCTGCTGGCCTATGCCATGCGTAGTTTGCCGCTGGGCACGGCCTATACCATCTGGACCGGAATTGGTGCGGTCGGTTCTTTTCTGGTGGGTATTTTTGTACTGGGCGAGCCGGCATCGGCCATGCGTATGCTGGCGGCAGTGTTAATTATTTCCGGTCTTGTGCTGATGAAACTTTCATCGGCATAATCAAGCTAGACCAAAACTGAACAGGAGAAGGAGATGAAACTTGCATTTATGTATATGCCTTCTCCGGTCGGGCGTTTAAAACTGGTGGCTACAGACAGCGCGCTGGTCGCTGTGATCTGGGACAATGAAAATCCCAAACGGGTCCGGCAGGCCGAGCTGGTAGAGCAGTTGGATCATCCGATTTTGCTGGATGCGCAACAACAGCTGAATGAATATTTTCAGGGCCAGCGTCAGACTTTTGAACTGCCTTTAGATTTTGAAGGCACAGAATTTCAGAAAAAAGTTTGGCAGGCACTGCTGAATATTCCTTTTGGCGAAACCCGCAGTTATCGGCAAATTGCTGAGCAGGTCGGCAGTCCCAAAGCGGTACGGGCTGTCGGTGCGGCCAATGGCCAAAATCCAATTTCAATTATTGCACCCTGTCATCGGGTGATTGGCAGCGGCGGTACACTGGTTGGTTTTGCCGGTGGACTAGACAATAAAGAGATTCTGTTAAAACTGGAACAACAGCAAAAATAAATACGGATAATCTGTGGTGTTGCATCGCCCACAGCAGGCCAATAAACAGCTTAAATCAGTAAGCATCCGTTGATTAAAAAATAGATCACCAGATTGAACATCTTCAGGTAGATAGAATCTTTCTGTATCCACCTGATAACGAAAATTAAACCAGCATTATCATTCCTGAATGAAACACCGTTTTATGCTAGAGTCGGGTCAAGATCATCACCATTAAAATAAAACCGAAATGCATGATGTAAATATTTTGAGTATGTTGATTTCACAGCTGTGGTGGCTGTTGCTGGTTCTGCTGGGCTTGAGCCTGCTGCGGGTGTTCCTGCCGGACTTAAAGGGCAAAATCGGGGAGTGGGCTGTTCAGCGACAGGCCAAGCAACATCTGGATGAGCGTTATATTTTACTTAATGATTTGACCTTGCCCGATCAGGATGGTGGCACCACACAAATTGATCATGTGCTATTAAGTCCTTTTGGCGTCTTTGTGATAGAAAGCAAAAACTATAAGGGCTGGATTTTTGGCAGTGCGCGGCAAAAAATGTGGACCCAGAAAATTTATAAAAAGAGTTATAAATTCCAGAATCCCTTGCATCAGAATTACAAACATACTCAGGTGTTGAGTCATTTGCTGGCTGATCTGCTGGAGCCGGAACATTTACATTCAATAGTGGTATTTATGCCGGGCTGCGAATTTAAAACAGAGATGCCAAAGCAGGTATTTCAAGGGACAGGCTGGGTAAATTACGTACAGGAGTTCCAGACCGAAGTCATCTCCGCCATGCGCTTAAAACGTTTGCAATTACGACTGGAAAAAGAAGTACTGGACCCGTCCTGGCAAACCCGGCGCGCGCATGTGGCGCAGCTTAAATCCAGACATCATCAAGACTGAACCCAAGTATCGTGTTGAGCTGAGTCGTCTACGCTTACCAAACTCTCCTGAACTGTTGAATAAGCACTATATTTTTCTGGCTCTCAGCTTGCTAGATTGGTGGATATTAGCCAATTTTTGCCAGATGTTCAGGCCGGAACAGGAGCGTTCACGATGTCAGAGCCGTATCTACTGTATACCCCGCAGGTTGAACAGGAACAGCCGAATGAAAGCCGCTTGATTGAAGATATTATCGAGCATATGGCCCAAGCCCGACAACAGGTGTTTGACAAGCATCGCCATGCAGTCCGCGATGCGCATGCCAAATCACATGCATTTCTGAAAGGTATTTTGACCGTGCCGGTGTTGCCGCCGCATTTGGCGCAGGGAATTTTTGCCGAGCCAGGACATTATGATGTGATGGTGCGTTTATCGGCTGCGCCGGGAGATTTACGCAGTGACCAGGTGCCAGTACCGCATGGCTTTGCCTTAAAAATCCTGAATGTGCCGGGCGCACGCTTACTGGCCGATGATCCGAGTGATGGTAAAAACCAGGATATTCTGATGGTGAATATTCCGGTGCTGGCCTTTGGCACGCTGCGTAAATACCAGCAGATGCTGCCTCTGGTGACACGCGCGGAACAGGCGCCCGATCCGATGTTAAAAGGCATGCGCAGTATGGCGCGCAGTTTAAATACACTGGTGGATAAAGCCGGTTTAGAAGTACCGGTAACTTTAAAAGGCTGGGCGCGCAGTCAGAACCATATTCTCGGTGAAACCTATCACACCATGGCTGCACTGCGTTATGGCGACTATATGGCAAAAATCAGTGTGGCGCCGGAATCGACCTCGGTACGTCAGCTGACCAATATTCCAATGCAGATTAGCCATGACTCCAGCATCCGCGATCTGGTTCGGGATTTCTTTAAGCACCATAGCGCCGATTATGTATTGCGTGCGCAATTATGTACCAGTCTGGAACGGATGCCCATTGAAGATGCCTCGGTATTATGGCCGGAAGAAGAATCTGCGCATCAGACCATTGGCACTTTGCATTTTCCCAAACAGGACAGCTATAGTCCGGAGCGGCGGGTTTATGCCGATGATGTGTTGTCGTTTAACCCGTGGCATGGCGTGCAGGCGCATCAACCTTTGGGTTCAATTATGCGGGTACGTAAACAGGCTTATGAACGTTCCGCCTCGTTCCGGCACCGGATGAATACCCAGCCGCGAGCCGAACCGCAGCAGCTGGATGATATGCCGGATTAAAGGGCTTCAGATTCAGGTCGAAAAAATACCTGCCATGGGGCAGGTATTTTTTATATTAAGGATTAAAAGCGTTTTGGAATCTTCTGACCATTCGGTACCGGACTTTCTGCCTGTTTTAGTACCCCAAACAGCCAGGTTTCAGCATAATTCACAGCGGCTTGCAGTTCATCACCTAGTGCTAAACGGCCGGCAATAAAGCTGGCCAGCGAGCAGCCCGAACCGTGGTATTCGCCTTCTAAACGCGGGCAACGGGTTTCTGAAATCAGTTCACCATCTATATATAAAGCATTGCGGATGTGATCCGGGGTATCTTCATGGCCGCCTTTAACCAAAACCGCCTTGGCACCCATCGTAAACAGTTTCTGGGTGGCCAGTTCCAGATCATCTTCACCGGTCAGGGCACGCAGTTCTACCGTATTCGGGGTCAGTAAGGTTGCCAGTGGAATCAGCTCGACAAAGGCCTTGACCAAAGTCGCCTGATCACCCAGAGAGCCACCGCTGTTGGCGACCAGAACCGGGTCCAGCACATAGTAATAGTCCGGATGTTCTCTCAAGAAATCTGCCAGCGCTGCAATATTGTCGGTGGTGCCGAGCATTCCCGATTTAACACAGCGAATTGGCAGATCGTTCACCACGGCATTGGCCTGGGCCAGTAGCAATGCTTTGGAAGTGGCTTCAAAGCCAAACACCTGCTGCGAGTTTTGCACCGTGAGGGCGGTACAGGCAATGGCCGCATGTGCGCCACTTTGACCAATCGCTTCAATATCAGCCTGTAAGCCCGCGCCCCCAGAGGGATCTAAACCAGAAAAGCAAAGTACCGTTGGACGCACATCCATATCCTTCAATCATGAATTTACGTTAGTATAGGCAACTTTGAATCAAGTCTCGAGTGTATTTCACGGTCGAAGGGGGAGAAAAATTCATGATTAAACATCTGCTGATTGATTTGGATGGCACCCTGACCGATCCAAAAGTGGGTATTACCACCTCGGCGCGTTATGGACTGGCAAAAATTGGTCATCCACTACCAGAATCTGAAAATATTGACTGGATTATTGGTCCGCCACTGAAAGCTTCACTGGCAAAAATTTTACAGGTTGAACCGAATGATGTGCTGGCGGAACAGGCACTGATGGGTTATCGCGAGCGTTTTGCCGTGACCGGTTTATATGAAAATAAGGTTTATCCGACTGTGGCGGAAACCTTGCAAACCTTGAAACTCCAGGGCTATCAGCTGTTTTTAGCCACGGCCAAGCCGACCATTTATGCACGGCAGATTCTGGAGCATTTTGAGCTGGAACAGTATTTTACCGGCATTTATGGCAGCGAGCTGAATGGTGATCGGACCCATAAAGATGAATTAATTGCCTATATTCTGGAGCAGGAACAGCTGCAGGCCAGCCAATGTCTTATGGTCGGCGACCGGGAATATGATGTGCTGGGGGCGCGACATAACGGGATTGAAGCGGTCGCGGTCGAATATGGTTATGGCACGATGCAAGAGCTGGATCATGCTGCACCAAAAGCCCGTATTCAGCAGTTTTCCCAGTTGCCGAATGTGGTGGCTGACTTAAATAGTGCATTGGCATCCTGTCAGGCTTAATATAAAAAATCCATTCGGCTGATGCTGTATTCATCAGCCGGTGGCTGGATTTTCCATGCGCCTAATCACATCGACGGATCTATCGACTCTCTGAAACATCAGCCTTCAATATTTAAATACAGACTTTCTTTAACTTCTTCCATTACCACATAACTGTGTGAAGAGGCTGAGGCCGGCAATTTTTTCAGTAAATCGCCAAGTAAACGCCGGTAGGCGCTCATTTCTTTGAGCCGTGCTTTAACCAGATAATCAAACTCGCCGGAAATCAGATGACACTCGAGCACTTCCGGAATATCCACCAGATCTCGCGCCACCTGATCAAACACATCGCCCGATTTGGCCGACAGTTTAATCTCCAGAAATACCAGCAGTTTCTTGTCCACCAGTTCAGGATTCAGGCGGGCATAATAGCCCATAATAATGCCATCGCGTTCCAGCCGTTTAACCCGTTCCGAGCAGGGCGTGGTGGATAAATTGACCTTGGCCGCCAGCTCACTAATCGCAATCCGGCCATTGTTTTGCAGGATGTCCAAAATCATGCGATCAATCCGGTCTAATTTACGCATCTAAAAATTCCTTTATTCCAAAAAATATCCTGAAAAAATGGGCGGATTATCTGAAAATACCCACTAAAAATAGCAAAATTCACTATTGATCCGAAAATATACTAGTTAAATAAACTGGAATGTATTTGAGGTCAAGTCTATGCGTGTAATTGTGTTGGGAAGCGGTGTCATTGGGGTGACCAGCGCATATTATCTGGCGCAGCAGGGTGCAAGTGTGATGGTGCTGGATCGTCAAACCGGGCCGGCGGAAGAAACCAGCTTCGGGAATGCCGGACAGGTTTCACCGGGCTATTCAACGCCGTGGGCAGCACCGGGGATTCCATTTAAAGCTGTGAAGTGGATGTTCCAGCATCATGCACCTTTGGCCGTGAATTTGGATGGCAGCATGTGGCAGTTACAGTGGATGGCGCAAATGCTGAAAAATTGTAATGCGCAGCACTACGCCATTAATAAAGAGCGGATGGTGCGGGTGGCCGAATATAGCCGCGATTGCCTGAGACAGTTACGTCAGAACACCGGAATCAGCTATGAAAACCGCTCTAAAGGCACGCTGCAGCTGTTCCGTAAAGATGCCCAGCTCGATGCCGTACAGCGTGACATTGAAGTATTAAAAGAAAGCGGTGTGGAATATGAGCTGTTAGACCGTGATGGTCTGGCCCGGGTTGAACCGGCTTTGGCTGCGGCCAAAGATAAACTGGTTGGTGGCTTGCACTTGCCTAATGATGAAACCGGTGATTGCTATCTGTTTACCAATGCGCTGGCCAAACTGGCACAGGAGATGGGTGTTGATTTCCAGTTTAACCAGAATGTAGAAAAACTGCTGGTTGAAGGCGACGAGATTAAAGGCGTGCTGGTCAATGGCAAAGTGCTGACCGCAGACCGTTATGTATTAGCCTTTGGCAGTTATTCACGTGAATTCCTGAAACCGCTGCATCTGGAGCTGCCAGTCTATCCGGTGAAAGGTTACTCGCTGACTGTGCCAATTGTCGATCCGGCCATGGCGCCACAATCAACAGTTCTGGATGAAACTTACAAGATTGCCATTACCCGTTTTGACCAGCGGATTCGTGTCGGTGGTATGGCTGAATTAAGCGGCTTTAACCTCGGTCTGAATCAGGATCGTCGTGCCACTTTAGAAATGGTCACCAAAGATTTATTCCCGGGTGGTGATTTACCGCAGGCCAGCTTCTGGACCGGTTTACGTCCAATGACGCCAGACAGCACCCCGATTATTGGTGGCACCCGCTATAAAAACCTGTTCCTGAATACCGGTCACGGGACTTTAGGCTGGACCATGGCCTGTGGTTCGGGCAAGTTAATCAGTGATCTGGTGATGCAGCAGCAACCGGAAATTAGCACTGAAGGCTTATCGTTACAGCGTTACGCTGCTTAAGGTATTGATTCAAGGAAGAACGATGTCTAGACCAATTCAGGCAGTGGTGCATCTCGATGCACTGCGCCATAACCTGCAGATTGCCCGGCAGTATGCCGGGGACAGCCAAGTTTATGCCGTGGTCAAGGCCAATGCCTATGGTCATGGCATCGAGCGGGTCTATCCGGCTTTTCAGTCCGCCGATGGCTTTGCCTTGCTGGATCTGGCCGAGGCGCTGAGATTACGCCAGCTGGGCTGGCAGGGCGATATTCTGTTGCTGGAAGGTATTTTCTGTCTGGAAGATTTATTTGTCTGTCAGCAACATTGCTTGAGCTTTAGCATTCACAGTGCCCATCAAATTGACTGGTTACAGCAGTTCCAGCGCCAGCATCCGGAAGCACGTTTTCATGTCTATCTGAAAATGAACAGTGGCATGAACCGTCTGGGTTTTGCACCCGCCGCTTACCGGGGCGCCTTTGCCCAGTTACAGGCACTGGAAATTGTAAGCTCTATTACCCACATGATGCATTTCTCCGATGCCGATGGCGAACGTTTTGGTGCGCCGGGCATCGACTATCAGCAGCAGTGTTTTGAACAGACCATTGCCGGCCTGCCTGGCCAGCGTTCACTCTGTAATAGCGCGGCATTGCTGCGTCATGCGCCGGCCCTGCATAGTGATGTGATGCGTAGCGGCATCATGTTGTATGGCAGTTCGCCCGATTTTCCACAGCATACGATTCAGGACTGGAACCTGAAACCGAGCATGAGCCTGCGCAGTGAAATTATTGCTGTCCAGCAGCTGAAGGCTGGAGAAAGTATTGGCTATGGCTCCAGCTTTGTTGCTGAACAAGCCATGCGGATTGGCGTAGTGGCCTGTGGCTATGCCGATGGCTATCAGCGAATTTCTCCAAGCGGTACACCGGTACTGGTCAATTCGCAGCGCAGCCAGACGCTGGGTCGGGTCAGTATGGATATGCTGGCGGTCGATCTCAGCCATCTTCCTGACGCCGATATTGGCGCTGAAGTGGTGCTGTGGGGCTATTCCAGCAGTGGTGCCATCTTGCCGGTCGATGAGGTCAGTCAGGCAGCCGGTACCGTTGGCTATGAGCTGATGTGCGCCATCACCGCCCGGGTGCCGTTTGTGGTGCAGGCATAAAATTTTATTCAACAGGATCACAACATGAGTTCTCAAGATATTCAACGTATTCACAGCACTGAAGTGATGAGTGCGGCAACGGTATTTAATCAGGTGGTCTATCTGTCGGGTCAGATTCCGAAAACCACTGCCGGGCAGGACATCACTGCGCAAACGCAAGAAGTGCTGCAGACCATTGATACGCTGCTGGCCGAAACCAATAGCGATAAAAGCCGGATTTTATCTGCGCAACTCTTTTTAAAGAATCTGTCCGATTTCCAGACCGTGAATGCGCTCTGGATTGAATGGTTGCAGGGCCATGCCACACCGGCACGCGCCACCATTCAGGCGGAACTGGTCAACCCGGACTGGCTGATTGAAATTGCAGTGACCGCTGCACAGAAATAAGCCGTCTGGTTTGGTTTTCTCTCCCAGCCACTGACGCTGCGTACAGCCCAAGATAGGATTTGTTGGGATGTACAGGACCATCATTGCAGGATGACGTATGCACAGCCTGCGCTGATGGCAGGGTCAGGGCACAATAAGGATATTGAACATGACTTCCTCTCGTCACGATGACGTTCATTCGTCGCCACATGAATTACAACGCAAACTCTCCAACCGGCATCTGCAGTTAATTGCCATTGGCGGCGCTATTGGCACCGGACTGTTTATGGGCTCCGGCAAAACCATTGCCTTGGCTGGCCCATCCATCCTGTTTATTTATATGATTATTGGCCTGATGTTTTTCTTCCTGATGCGCGCATTGGGTGAAATCCTGCTGTCCAATCTGCACTATAAATCCTTTATTGATATGGCGCATGAGCTGATCGGGCCGGGTGCGGGCTACTATATTGGCTGGTCCTACTGGCTGGGCTGGATTCTGGTTGGAATTGCCGATCTGGCAGCCATCATCAATTATCTCGGTTTCTGGCTGCCACCAGATACCACGTTTACTCCCATGGGGCAGGCGCTGATCAGTGTTGGTTGTGTGCTGTTTGTACTGGGACTGAATTTACTGACGGTCAAGCTGTTTGGTGAAATCGAGTTCTGGTTTGCCCTGATCAAGATTCTGGCCATCTTAGGCCTGATTGGTATTGGTGGCTATATGGTCTTTAACCAGTTTGCCGCGCCAGATGGCACCACTGCCAGTTTTCAGCATGTCTGGTCACATGGTGGTATGTTTCCACAAGGCGGTAACGGTTTTCTGGCCGGTTTCCAGATTGCGCTGTTTGCCTTTGTCGGGGTGGAGCTGCTGGGCACCATGGCGGCTGAAACCAAAGATCCGGAAAAGAATTTACCCAAAGCAGTCAATGCAATTCCGACCCGGATTATCCTGTTTTATGTGCTGTCTTTATTTGTGGTGATGTCGGTGACGCCGTGGAACCAGATTCCGGCAGACCGTAGTCCGTTTGTGTCGTTGTTTTTACATGCCGGTATTCCCACCTCTGCGATTATTATGAATCTGGTGGTGTTATCTTCGGTGATGTCTTCCATGAACAGCGGTGTGTTTTCGACCAGCCGCATGCTGTTTGGCCTGGCGCGTGGCCGGCAGGCGCCACAGGCGTTGGCGACCTTGTCAAAACGGGCAGTACCGGCCAAAGGTCTGCTGTTCTCCTGTCTGTTTATTATGGCCGGTGCAGCCTTGCAGTATTTTGTGCCGAATACCGTTGAAGCCTTTACCTTGGCCAGCTCGCTGTGCGTGATTCTGTTTATTAGCATCTGGGGCATTATTATGGTGTGTTACCTGCGCTATCGTAAACTGCAGCCGCAGTTACACGCTGCTTCACGCTTTAAAATGCCGGGCGGGGTGCTGATGAGCTATGTGGTGTTGGCCTTCCTGCTGTTTGCACTGGTGATTCTCAGTCTGGAGCCGGATACGCTGAAAGCACTGCTGGTCAGTCCGTTGTGGCTGGTGATTTTAACCGTGACTTACTATGGTCTATATAAACCGCGGCTGCGTAAATACCAGCAATATGCCCAGACCGAGCAATATGCCAAGTCAGAAACCCTTCGCTAGCCCACAAAAAAGCCTCGTATCAAACGAGGCTTTTTTTTATCTGTTCTTCGATGGAGCTAGAACACAGGTTTCACCACCACCAGAATCACAATTGCAAATAACAGCACTGTCGGCATTTCATTGAAAAAGCGCCAGAACTTGTGTGACTTGTAATGGGCATTGCCAATCAGTTTCAGACGGTAATAACCGCAAACCAGATGGTAAATCACCAATAATCCGACCAGTGCCACTTTCAGGTAAAACCACAAGGCATCGTGGTAGTTCCGGGTGGCATCACCCCAATCTACCAGAAAGTGGGCGGTAATTAGGGTGGCAATCATGGAAGGCCACATAATTCCGCGGTACAACTTGCGTTCCATGACTTCAAAACGCTGATGACTGACCGCATCTTCACTCATGGCATGGTAAACATATAACCGTGGCAGATAGAACAGTGCAGCGAACCAGCACACCACGGCAATAATATGTAATGCTTTTACCCATAAAAAAGCATCAGAAGGTGCATCCATCGAAAATCCTATTTAGGGATTATGCATCCCATTTCTTGAAAATCAGACAAGCGTTTACGCCGCCAAAACCAAAACTGTTACTCATCACAGTATTCAATTTTGCGTCACGTTTTTCAAGTACGATATCAAAGCCTTTCGCGCCTTCATCCAGCTCGGTCACGTTGATGTTTGGCGCAATAAAGTCGTTTTGCATCATCAGGACAGAGTAGATCGCTTCCTGTACACCGGCAGCACCCAGGCTGTGACCGGTCATAGATTTGGTCGAGCTCAGGGCTGGTACCTGGCCTTCACCAAAGGCACGTTCCATGGCTTTCAGTTCAGTCACGTCACCTGCAGGGGTAGATGTACCGTGTGTGTTCACATAGTCAATCGATTCAACACCATGCTGTTTGGCTTCATCCAGCGCCATCAGGATACAGCGTGTTGCACCTTCACCGCTTGGCGCAACCATGTCAGCACCATCCGAGTTGGCTGCATACGCGACCACTTCTGCCAGAATGTTGGCACCACGTGCTTGTGCATGTTCCAGCGATTCCAGTACCAGGAAGCCACCGCCGCCGGCAATCACGAAACCATCACGGTCTGCTGAATATGGACGAGAAGCAGTTTCTGGGGTGTCATTGTATTTGGCACACAGCGCACCCATCGCATCAAACAGCAGGCTTTGTGACCAGTGATCTTCTTCACCACCGCCAGCCAGCATAAGATCCTGTTTACCCAGTTGAATCAGGTTGTAGGCATAACCAATCGCATCGGCAGAAGTTGCACATGCGCTGGTAATCGAGTGCGCAACGCCTTGCAGTTTAAAGGCAACGCCCAGGTTGGCCGTAATGGTGTTTGACATGTTACGTGGTACAAAGAATGGGCCAATTTTACGCGCGCCTTTTTCTTCCAGTAATTCCACCATTTCAACCACAGATGCAGTCGAGTTGCCGCCTGAACCACCGGCAATACCGTAACGCGGGTTACCAGCTAAATCTTCAACTTTCAGGCCGGCATGTTCAATGGCTGCTGCCGCTGCGTTATAGGCATACATTGCACACACGCCCATGAAGCGTTTTAAACGACGGTCGATATTGTCAAAATTCTGTTCTGCAGCTGCACTGACATGGCTCTTAAAATTCAGTTCAGCATAAGTCTGGTTAAAACGTGTGCCTGAAATACCATTTTGCAAAGAGTGGGTTACATCTTCTAATGTATTACCAATGCACGAATTAATGCCCATGCCAGTGATTACAACACGTTTCATCTACAGTTCCCTTATGGTGATATTATCGGGTCCAACCCTGGAGACTGTCGGCGCAAATGCCGGTGTCCAGTGCATTTCCCAAGTTTTTCAATTGGATTCATAATAACAGAAAGAATTTTGAATTCTTATGGCAAATCCTATGCCTCTTTGGGAATGACCAGATTTGGGGAGCAGACTACGTGAACATAACCAAAAGAAACACAATAAGGTTGAGATAAACGCAGACTATACCTAGTATTTAGCAATAAATCTTAAGAAAGAAAATGAGGAGCAAGAATGACAGATTCTAATAATAAGCAATCAGGCGGATTCCTCTCGAGTGCGTTTGGAGTGGCTAAAAAGCTCAGTCATACCGGCATTGACCTGGTTCAGCATGTGGCGCCCGGTTCGACCAGTAAAGAAGAGGCGGGTAGCAGTCAGGGGCGGGTGGTGGAAGGCAGTGCCAGCCCGGTATTCGGCCGCCATTCATCGCGTTATGACAATCCGCAGCAGGTACTGAAGGCACATTTGCCGCAGGTCTCACGTCAATTGCTAGGTCGTCATTATAATAAGGTCAATAATCTTGCCCATTTTGTGGCGCCTCAGTTTTCCGATAAGGTGTCGGATTACTTCTTTCACCAGCTAAATACCTTCACCTCCAATATCAGTTCGGTCGATGCAGTTTTAGATGAAGCCGGAGTACGTGACTTAGAGGAACTGACCCAGGATGTGAACCGTTCCAAACGCATCAGCCAGGCGCTGGCAGAGCAGAATAAATGGCTGGCCTCGATTCAGGGCGCGATCACCGGGGCTACCGGCGTGATTGGAACCGCGGTAGATGTGCCGGTTTCGATGATCATGTCGTTACGTACCATCTATCAGGTTGGGCGTTCGTATGGCTTTGAGCTGAATAAAGAAGAAGGCCAGGCCATTGTGCAATATATTTTCAAACAGGTTGATCTGGGCCTGATTGCCGAAAAGCAGGCGGTCTTGCTGGGTATTAAAAGCGTGCTGAACATGCTGCAAACCCATGATGTGCATCAGCTGCAGCAGCTGGTTGGTTCCAGCAATGATATGGAAGCGCTACGTAAATATCTGGTCAATGAGCAGGGCGAAATGAAGTGGCAGTGGATGAACTCGATGCCGAAGTTCTCGCTGTTAAGCAAATTAACCCCGGTGGCGACAGCCTCGGTCAGTGCCGCCTATAGCTGGAAGCTGGTCGAACATGTGCACCAGAAAGCGCAGGAAGTGTTCTCGCATGCCCGTGAATATCTCATCCAGCATAAGGGCAGTCAGCTATCCCCGGTCGATGCCTATGAAAAAGCCGCAGCCTTACTGGCACAAGCTGCACCGAAATTACTGGAACAGCCAGATGCGGCTACACCAGCCGTCGAGGAGCTAAAGCTGGATCAGGATATTGAGCTGCAGCAAAACAGCACCATCTCTAAGGTGAAAATCCAGAAAAAATCGGCAGAGGAAAAACCGGAGCCGGAACAGGTCGATCAGGATATCCAGCAGGGCCTAGAGCAGCTGGCCGATAAAATGGTTGAACCGAATGCTGCAGTCGAGCCACAAAAACCGGCAATTCCACCGGAATCGATTGAGCCGGAACCTGCAGATGATGACGAGTTTGACGACACGCCACCGGCAGTGGAGGAGCCACCAGAAACGGAGGCTGAACCGCAAAAAGCAGACGCTGAGAAACCGGTAGCGAAGAAGGTTACAAAAAAGCAAAAAGCGCAATAAGGTGCTAATACCTTAAAAAGCAGTAAAATCAGCCTTTAATGCGGGAATGGTCAATATTTGCCGGTCTGTCGAATATTGACCATTTTAGTATCTTGACTTACAATTGCATGCCCTCAAAAAGTAGTATGTTTTTGGGGCTTTTTATTAACGGGAGAATTGCCACATGGCAACAACAAATCAGTTGATCCGTAAGGGTCGTACGACTTTAGTTGAAAAATCTAAAGTTCCTGCGTTGAAGGCTTGTCCACAACGTCGTGGTGTTTGTACACGTGTTTACACAACTACACCTAAAAAACCTAACTCAGCAATGCGTAAAGTTTGCCGTGTTCGCTTAACTTCAGGTTTCGAAGTTTCTAGCTATATCGGTGGTGAAGGCCATAACCTGCAAGAGCACAGTGTTGTTCTGATCCGTGGTGGTCGTGTTAAAGACTTACCAGGTGTACGTTACCATACCGTTCGTGGTTCTTTAGACTGTGCTGGCGTGAAAGATCGTAACCAGTCACGTTCTAAATACGGTACTAAACGTCCTAAGAAATAATCTTTCGAGATTAAGCTCTTAGTTCGTTAGAACTGCAATCCTTTATCGTCTCGCTTGTCTGATTTCTGCATTTATTTTGTGAATATTCAAGCGACGTATAGTAAGGCCAGCGAATGCATACGACACTTTATGCTACTGCTGGATTAACCTGAAGTGTCATATTTATAGGTAGTTTTAAAATGCCAAGACGTCGCGTAGTCGCTGCTCGTGAAATCCTTCCGGATCCTAAGTTCAGCAGCCAAACAATCGCTAAATTCATGAACCACGTAATGCAAGATGGTAAAAAATCTATTGCTGAAAGTATCGTTTACGGTGCTTTAGACCGCGTTCAAGAAAAAAACAAAGTAGACCCAGTTGAATTTTTTGAAGCTACGCTTGAAAAAGTTCGTCCTATGGTTGAAGTAAAAGCACGCCGTGTTGGTGGTGCTACTTATCAAGTTCCTATGGAAGTACGCCCATCCCGTCGTACTGCTCTAGCGATGCGTTGGTTAGTAGATGCTGCTGCTAAGCGTTCTGAAAAAACTATGGCTTTACGTCTTGCTGGTGAGTTGCTTGATGCAGCTGAAGGTAAAGGCGCAGCGGTTAAAAAACGTGAAGATGTGCACCGTATGGCTGAAGCCAACAAAGCCTTCTCTCACTACCGTTTCTAAGCGGATAAAACAGGACCTAATCAGGAGGGTGATGAATTTAGTTGTCACTAGTTTGTCATCAAAGCGCTTTAAGTTGCTATGCAGCTTAAAGCGTCCTGTTTTAAACAACAAAATTTAGGAATGCTAGAAATCATGGCACGTCAAACCCCAATTTCTCGTTACCGTAACATTGGTATCTCTGCGCACATTGACGCAGGTAAAACAACCACTTCTGAACGTATTTTGTTCTACACAGGTGAGAGCCACAAACTAGGTGAAACTCACGAAGGTTCAGCAACAACTGACTGGATGGAACAAGAGCAGGAACGTGGTATTACCATTACTTCAGCAGCTGTAACATGCTTCTGGAAAGGTATGGCTAACCAGTTCGACCAACACCGTATTAACGTAATTGACACCCCGGGACACGTTGACTTCACAATCGAAGTTGAGCGTTCTATGCGTGTTCTTGACGGTGCGTGTATGGTTTACTGTGCTGTAGGTGGTGTACAGCCTCAGTCTGAAACTGTATGGCGTCAGGCGAACAAATATAAAGTGCCTCGTATTGCGTTCGTAAACAAAATGGACCGTACTGGTGCGAACTTCTTCCGCGTTGTTGAGCAAATGAAAACACGTCTTGGTGCGAACCCAGTGCCAATCGTTGTTCCAGTGGGCGCAGAAGACACATTCACAGGTGTTGTTGACTTAATCGAAATGAAGTCAATCATCTGGGACGAAGCTTCTCAAGGTATGAAGTTTGAATACGGCGACATTCCTGCTGATCTGCAAGATACAGCTGAAGAATGGCGTACAAACATGGTTGAAGCTGCTGCTGAAGCATCAGAAGAACTCATGGACAAATACCTGGAAGAAGGCGACCTTTCTAAAGAAGAAATCGTAGCTGGTCTTCGTCAACGTACTTTGGCTGGTGAAATCCAACCAATGATGTGTGGTTCGGCGTTCAAAAACAAAGGTGTTCAACGTATGTTGGACGCAGTGATTGAATTCCTTCCAGCGCCTACAGACGTAGAAGCGATCAAAGGTATCCTAGACGACAAAGACGAAACTGAAGGTTCTCGTGAAGCGTCTGACGATGCTCCGTTCTCTGCGCTTGCGTTCAAAATCATGAACGACAAATTCGTAGGTAACTTAACGTTCGTACGTGTTTACTCAGGTGTTCTGAAAGCAGGTAGCCCTGTTTACAACCCAGTGAAAATGAAACGTGAACGTATTGGCCGTATTGTACAGATGCACGCAAACGACCGTCACGACATCGAAGAAATTCGTGCGGGCGACATCGCGGCGTGTGTAGGTCTTAAAGACACGACTACGGGTGATACACTGTGTGACGAAAACAACGTAATCACACTTGAGCGTATGGAATTCCCAGAGCCAGTAATTCAATTGGCTGTTGAACCTAAGACCAAAGCTGACCAAGAAAAAATGTCAGTTGCGCTTGGCCGTTTAGCGAAAGAAGATCCATCGTTCCGCGTATTCACAGACGAAGAATCTGGTCAGACTATCATCGCTGGTATGGGTGAGCTTCACCTTGACATCATCGTTGACCGTATGAAGCGTGAATTCAACGTTGAAGCGAACATTGGTAAACCAATGGTTGCTTACCGTGAAACGATCAAGAAATCAATCGAACAAGAAGGTAAATTCGTTCGTCAAACTGGTGGTAAAGGTAAATTCGGTCACGTATACGTACGTTTAGAACCGCTTGATCCTGAAACTGGTAAAGACTACGAGTTCGCTGAAGAAGTTGTTGGTGGTGTAGTACCTAAAGAATTCTTCGGTGCGGTTGACAAAGGTATCCAAGAACGTATGAAGAATGGTGTCCTTGCTGGTTATCCAGTCGTTGGCATCAAAGCGACATTGTTCGACGGTTCTTACCACGATGTCGACTCTGACGAATTATCGTTCAAAATGGCGGGTTCTTACGCATTCCGTGACGGTTTCATGAAAGCAGATCCTGTTCTTCTTGAACCAATCATGAAAGTTGAAGTAGAAACTCCAGAAGACTACATGGGCGATATCATGGGTGACTTAAACCGTCGTCGTGGTATGGTTCAAGGTATGGACGATTTACCTGGCGGTACTAAAGCAATCCGTGCTGAAGTTCCACTGGCTGAGATGTTCGGTTACGCGACTCAAATGCGTTCTATGTCTCAAGGTCGTGCGACTTACTCTATGGAATTTGCTAAATACGCTGAAACTCCACGTAACGTGGCGGAAGGCATCATCGCTAAGTTCCAAGCTGGCGGTAAAAAAGGTGACGACGAGTAATCTTTCGATTACTATATTGCCTAACTAATTTTATAGTTAAAATCTAATGCTCATGCAGTGATCCTGCATGAGTAATCTACAAAGGAAGATGAACATGGCTAAGGCTAAGTTTGAACGTAATAAGCCACACGTTAACGTGGGCACAATCGGTCACGTTGACCATGGTAAAACAACTTTAACAGCTGCAATTGCAACTGTATGTGCGAAGAAATTCGGTGGTGAAGCGAAAGATTACGCTGCAATCGACTCTGCTCCAGAAGAAAAAGCACGTGGTATTACAATTAATACTTCTCACGTAGAATACGATTCTCCAACTCGTCACTACGCTCACGTTGACTGCCCAGGCCACGCCGACTATGTTAAAAACATGATCACTGGTGCTGCTCAGATGGATGGTGCGATTCTTGTTTGTTCAGCGACTGATGGTCCAATGCCACAAACTCGTGAACACATCCTTCTTTCTCGTCAGGTAGGTGTACCTTATATCGTTGTATTCTTAAACAAATGCGATATCGTAGATGACGAAGAGTTAATCGAATTAGTTGAAATGGAAGTTCGTGAACTTCTTTCTACTTACGACTTCCCAGGCGACGACACTCCAGTAATCCGTGGTTCTGCTCTTGCAGCACTTAACGGTGAATCAGGTCAATATGGCGAAGACGCTGTTGTAGCTCTTGTTGAAGCGCTTGACACTTACATTCCAGAGCCAGTACGTGCAATCGACCAAGCATTCTTAATGCCAATCGAAGACGTATTCTCTATTTCTGGTCGTGGTACAGTTGTAACTGGCCGTGTAGAAACTGGTATCGTTAAAGTAGGTGAAGAAGTTGAAATCGTGGGTATCAAAGATACAGCGAAAACAA
>NZ_VPBR01000015.1:0-51050 GCF_013418645.1 Acinetobacter sp. YH12132 | reverse complement strand
TAAACCAATCAATTAATGAAAATATATTCGATTAATCAACCAGTAAAAATCCACACAAGTTGTTCTTCATAATCTCTTAATGATCTTTCCAACACCTCGTCAGTGCCAGAAGCTGGACTCAAAACACCCGACAACTCAGCTATCCGCCTCGTTCATCACCGTGTATCTCGTCGGTATGGGGTGCATTATAGGACAATTTCTTACACACGCAAGTGCTTTTAGCATCTTGTTTTATCGAGTGTTTCTTTTTTATGCACCAATATGGAGCATTTTTACCCGATCTTTGAAATAAACTTCTAATTTTAAAGCAGAAATATTTAATTTATATTTCTGCTTTTTATTTTCGTTAATTTTTTGCCGTTGCCGGTTTTATCTTCACACTCAGGATTTTCACCGGTTGAGCCGGAACATTCTGGTGCACACCAACATTGCGGGTCGGTACTTTGGCAATTTTATCGACCACATCCATCCCCTTGGTAACACGGCCAAACACGGCATAACCCGCATTACGTGGACTTTTATTCAGGAAGTCGTTATCGACCAGATTAATAAAAAACTGGCTTTTGGCTGAATCAGGATGATTGGTCCGTGCCATCGCCAAAGTACCACGCTGATTGCTCAGGCCATTATAGGATTCATTTCTGACCGGTGGACGGGTATTCGGACGTTCCACCATAGCTGCATCCATACCGCCGCCCTGAATCATAAAGCCCGGAATGACGCGATGGAAAATGGTACCGGTATAAAAACTGCTGCTGACATATTTTTCAAAATTGGCTGCTGACAATGGCGCTTTGTCGTTAAAAAGTTCAATTTCAATATTGCCCATGGAAGTTTTCATTTCAATCATTGAATTGGCAGCCCATGCAGAGGCACTAAAGGCAAGGCTGGCGGCCATAAGAACGCTACGTTTTAACATTTCTTTACGAATCCGTGGTTTGATGTTTTGCTTCACTTATATTAATTGTTCAGTATGAAGAAAACATTAGCTGTTCCTTTCAAATCCTGAGAATAAGATGAATAACAATATCCAGAAGCAGATTTTTGCGCATCCGCCTTGGCGCTTACACGGCGATGCTTTTATTTTGAATTATTGGCTGAACCCTTTTTTCCTGAAAACAGCCAAGCGTTTTCGGCTGGCCCCGTCTCCTTTAGGACGCATGGTCAATGTGATGCTGATCCGTTATCAGGATTCACCAGTGGGTCCGTATGATGAACTGTTAATTATGGATCATCCTTTATTGTATAAACATCGCTTGTCGACCATCCCCAAGATTTATGTCTCGACTCAGGCCTCTTTAGTGCATGGCCAGCAGTTATGGGGCATTCCGAAAGAGCTGGCCGAATTTGAATGGCTGGAAAAAGAAGGTCGCACCTATTGTATTGTGCGTCATCAGCAGCAAGAGATGTCAATTTGTCTGGAGCGGCCGAAAAACAGCACCTCGTTTTATATCAATAGCCACCATATTCCGGCTTCATTTTTATCCATTCAGCAGGCCTGGCAAGGCCAGCGCTACCAGTTTAGTCCGAAGTTTCGCGGCCGTTTATCTAAACTCAAAACGGTGGAATGGCAAAATACCCAGGATATTTTTCCTGATTTTTCCCAGGCCCGACTATTACAAAGTTTTTATGTACCGGAGTTTGATCTGTTATTCCCCGAAGCACAGATTAAAACCAAAACCGCTGTTCCACGTGAAACCAGAAAAAATCTGAGTCGGCCTTTTTAGATCACTCCTTTTAAAAGAAGCGTGGTCGATCCCAGAATTTTCTGAAATTCTTGCCCAGCTCGAGCGTGAGTTTTTTAGCACGGCGCGAAACCGGGGTTAAATTAATAAAACCATGGGTCTGGTCGGTATATTCCTTATATTGGACTTTGACCCCTTGCTGACGCAGCTTGTGCGCATAAATTTCCGCTTCATCGTGCAGCACATCATGCCCGGCCGTCACAATAAAGGTCGGCGGCAGTTTTCTTAAATTGCCGTAGGTTGGTGAAATCAGGGCATCATCCAGTGCCATATTGTGCTGTAACGCATAATACTCGGTGACGAAATCAATATCCTGCTCGGTCAGCACCAGACCATCTTTATAGGCAAAGAACGACGGATGACGGCTTTTAAAATCCACCACTGGATAAATCAGTAACTGGGCATGCGGTGCATAGGCGGTATTTTTACTACGCTGTGACACCACGGTAGCAATATTGGCACCAGCACTGTCACCCGCCACGGCAATACGGTTTTTCAGAATATTAAATTGACGGCGATGCTGATACACCCAAGCCAAAGCATCTTCACAGCACTGAATCAGCTGTGTCGGTGAAACCTCGGGGGTCAGTGGATAATCGACACTGACCACCTGCGCCTGAGCGGCATGCGCCAATAGCCGGCAAACTTCATCATGGGTATCAAGATTGCCCACCACAAAACCACCACCATGATAAAACACAATCAGTGGCAGTTTTTTATGCGGTGCAGGATGATAATAACGGGCCGAGATGGTGCCGCTTTGCAGGCTTAAACGTAAATCTTCGACCCGTTTGACATAGGTCGGCTGTTTGCGGATGGCTTTCATCTGGGTGTCAAAGGCCTGACGCGATTGCGCCGGATTTTCGCCAATAAAGCCGATACGCCCCTGCTTGATTTGGGCCGCCATCATGCATTTAATGAGTGGGTCAAGTTGCGGATACTGATAAGGATAGCCCAAGGCGCGCGCCAGTGATTCCTGCGCCACACACGGTAAATGATCGAGTGTTCGCACCACCGCACCCTGACTGTTATCAATGATTTTTTGCAGTTTCTGTTGATACGCACTCATCTACATCTTCCTTTTTTATTCATTCTTCACATTTTCTACATGATCAGCAGTTTAGTGACTATTTCGTTATAGAAGTCCAGTCATCGGCCTACATATTCAGAATTTATATACGCTAATCTTATTTCTATAAGGTGTCATTGACAATTTTGATGATACAGAGGGATTGATTTTGCTAATCCGGATAGAAAAAGGACGCTCACCATGTCTAGAAAACTCCTCTTGGTTTCCTGCGCGACCGTATTTTTAGCGGTCGGTTGTGTCGCGTTCCCTGAAGATGGTCACTACAATGGCCGCTATGATCATCGTTATGACCGGGATTACGACCGTAACTATGATTATCGCCGCATGACAGAACGTCAGCGTTGGGAATATGAACAACGTCAAAAACGCTTACAGCAACAACGCCAACGCGAAGCGCAGTGGGATCGACAAAAACGTGAACTGGAACGTAAACGTGCCGAACAAAGCCGTCAGCAGTTACAACGGGAACGCGAACGACGCGCCGAACTGAACCGTAAACGCCAGCAAGTCGAACGCAAACAGCAAGAGCAGCGTAAAAAACGGGTCGAAGAACAGCGTAAACGGATGGAAGAATATCGCAAACGGCAACGCGACCGTCGCGATTAATCCTGTATTTGACAGCGTGCGTGCGATGCACAGTTTAAAAAACCCGAAAACCTAGCTTTCGGGTTTTTATTTTGCCGTATGCATTTATTTAAAAGCGCTGGAATAGAAAAATAACAGCCTTCCATAATACTAGTGAAAATAGCATGGCCTTCCCTGGCCGGTTTTCGTTGAATATCCCTGTTGAGAAATTAAATCTTCCTCCCTGATTTAAATGATGGTCCTGTTTCATTTGAAATAGACAGCGTTGAATTTAGGGCTGTGGCTGTGCCTCGACTGCCGGTGCTTCCGACCCTGCTGGTGCAGCAGCGGCCGGGGCAGTAATTTTTGCGGCTACGCCCACTTCAGCCCCCGCTTCTACCGGCATGGTAGTCACCTGTACCGCTTCAGGTTGCTCCGGATTTTGTGCCACTTCTGGCGCCTGTGCCGCTTCATGACTGCTACAGCCTACCACCGCCAGTCCAGCAAACAAGGCCACAGCCAATACACCCATTTTTTTCATCATTCGATCCTCATTCATTGAAAAATACAAAGTCCAACTTTGCGCTGGCTATACTTTCAAAATTTTGGTGCTGGCTCGGCAGATAAAAAGTTAAATTTTTATATCCACCGGTACGAGTTATGCAGCTTTTTATAAACGTGAAGATGCAGCTGTTTTTACAGCCAATGGAAGGAATCAGCAGGATTAATCTGCTGTTTTTGTTATAGATTACAGCAATAAAAAAGAACGAAAGTGCAGAATTATTTTAGAGGAAGAAAACAGCGTGCTCTACACAACATACGGCTAGTTTTGCGAAAAGATAACAGTGTAAATGCGGCACTTTTAAATCTTTAGGGCAAAAAAAAGGCTTATCCAGAGGGCGGATAAGCCAGAAAACACATTTCAAGAAAATATCAAAAGAAACTACAGCGATAGAATCTGGGCGCAATCATACAAAGTTGACCTTGCCCTGTAAAATAGTATTTTTCACTCATTCTGATCGTTTTTATGTATAAATAATAATCAACTTAAAAATTTTGTATAGACAACTCAACAGCATCTACAGAATTTATCCGGACTTAAAATTAAAATCATTTTCCCATAAATTGGGGTTTCAGCCTCGTAGTATCTTCCTGCACCCTCCCTGCTAAAAAGATCAAAAATTAAAAGAATGTATGTTTTTTCAGCAAATTTCTGCAGATTTAATGACTGGCACCGCTTGAATTTTTATCCCCTGCCCCGACTTCTTTAATAATTACGAAATTCATCACTCATGGCAGTTCAGAATGAACCAGTCAATACTGATGCCAGAAGGACTGTACATGTTTAAGAACCCATTTAAACGGAGTAAATCAATGGCAACCGAGCACAACCAAGACGCTCAAGATCTGCAACAAGAGCAAGTAGAACAAGATACTACCCAAACTCAAGCTGAAACCGAGCAGGCAGACGTTTCCGTTGAGTCTTTACAAGAACAGATTGCGCAGCTCGAAGGCGATTTAAAACTTGAAAAAGCGCGTACCGCCAATGCAGTGTATGAAGCGCAAAAGAGTGTCGAGCGTATTCAGCGTGAATCTGAAAAGCATAAAGAAGCAGTGCTGGAGAAATTTGCCAAAGAACTGCTCGATAGCGTAGATAACCTGGAACGTGCTATTGCCGCAGCTGGCGAAGAAAAAACCCCGCTGTCTGAAGGGGTGGAACTGACGCTGAAATCACTGCTGACGACTTTAGAGAAATTCGGCATTGTGGCGGTAGATACCGCGAACGGTTTCAATGCAGATTTACATCAGGCGGTGGGCATTGATCCAACAGCCAAAGCCAACGAAATTGGCAACGTACTGCAAAAAGGTTATAGCTTAAATGGCCGTTTATTGCGTCCTGCAATGGTTATGGTCGGCGCTTAAGCCTCATAAATTCGGGAGTTGGTGAAATTTTTTCATATTTTTAACTTGAAAAAAATTGAACGGCTCTCATATCGGATAACAAGTGTAAAGCACAATAAAATTTTTGAGGAAACATCCAAATGGCTAAAATCATTGGTATTGACTTAGGTACAACCAACTCATGTGTTGCGGTACTTGAAGGCGATAAAGTTAAAGTAATTGAAAACGCTGAAGGCGCGCGTACAACTCCATCTATTATTGCGTATAAAGATGGCGAAATCCTGGTCGGTCAGTCTGCGAAACGTCAAGCAGTAACTAACCCGAAAAACACATTGTTCGCAATCAAACGTCTGATCGGTCGTCGTTATGAAGACCAAGCGGTACAAAAAGATATCGGTCTGGTGCCATACAAAATCATCAAAGCAGACAATGGCGATGCTTGGGTTGAAGTTAACGACAAAAAATTAGCACCACAGCAAATCTCTGCAGAAGTTCTGAAAAAAATGAAGAAAACTGCGGAAGATTACCTCGGTGAAACTGTTACTGAAGCAGTTGTAACCGTTCCTGCATACTTCAACGATGCACAGCGTCAAGCGACTAAAGATGCCGGTAAAATTGCTGGTTTAGACGTTAAACGTATCATCAACGAACCTACTGCTGCGGCGTTAGCGTTCGGTATGGACAAGAAAGAAGGCGACCGTAAAGTTGCAGTCTATGACTTGGGTGGTGGTACTTTCGACGTATCCATCATTGAAATTGCGGATCTTGATGGCGACCAGCAAATCGAAGTATTGTCGACTAACGGTGATACATTCCTGGGTGGTGAAGACTTCGATAACGCATTGATCGATTACCTGGTTGAAGAGTTCAAGAAAGAACAAAACGTCAACCTGAAAAACGATCCACTGGCGTTACAACGTTTGAAAGAAGCGGCTGAAAAAGCAAAAATCGAGCTTTCTTCTTCAAATGCAACTGAAATCAACCTGCCATACATCACAGCTGATGCGACTGGTCCTAAACACTTGGTGATCAACGTAACACGTGCGAAATTAGAAGGTTTGGTTGCAGACCTAGTTGCGCGTACCATCGAACCTTGCCGTATTGCACTGAAAGATGCGGGTCTTTCAACATCTGACATCTCTGACGTGATTTTGGTGGGTGGTCAGTCTCGTATGCCACTTGTACAACAAAAAGTACAAGAATTCTTTGGTAAAGAGCCACGTAAAGACGTGAACCCGGATGAAGCTGTGGCAATGGGTGCGGCAATTCAAGGTGCGGTATTGTCTGGTGACAAGAACGACGTTCTTTTACTTGACGTAACACCGCTGACACTGGGTATTGAAACCATGGGCGGTGTGTTAACGCCAATCATCGAGAAAAACACCACAATCCCTGCGAAAAAATCGCAAGTGTTCTCTACAGCGGCAGATAACCAGCCTGCAGTAGACATTTCGGTTTACCAAGGTGAACGTAAAATGGCTCAACAAAACAAATTGTTGGGTAACTTCCAGTTGGGTGATATCCCACCTGCACCACGTGGTGTGCCACAAATTGAAGTATCGTTCGACATCAACGCGGATGGTATCTTGAAAGTGTCTGCGAAAGACAAGAGCACGGGTAAAGAGCAATCGATCCAGATTAAAGCAAACTCAGGTTTGTCTGATGCTGAAATCGAAGCGATGATCAAAGACGCTGAAGCGAATGCTGAAGAAGACCGTAAGTTTGAAGAACTGGCAAAAGCACGTAACGAAGCAGATGCCCTGGTTTCTTCTGCTCAAAAAGCAGTAAAAGATCTTGGCGAACAAGTGACTGCTGATGAAAAAACTGCGGTAGAAACAGCAGTTTCAGAACTTGAAGCAGCAACCAAAGAAAATGACGTTGACGCGATCAAAGCGAAAACTGAAGCACTGCAAAACATCATCATGCCAATTACGCAACGTGCATATGAAGCAGCTCAAGGCCAAGGCGGTGCGCAAGGTTTTGACCCGAATGCCTTCGGTGGTGATGCTGGCCAACAGCAAAAAGCGGACGATGGCGTTGTAGATGCTGAATTCACTGAAGTGAAAGATGACAAAAAATAATTTGTCACTTTAAACAAAAAGACCGCGCGTAAGCGCGGTTTTTTTATATCTGCTTGAAAGCAAAAAAGACTTGTTTCCACCCTGCGGCTTTTTTAAGCTAGTTAGGCACCCCCATCTGGCCTACTCTGCTTGACCGTTTTCCCTGTTATATAAAGGAAAGAAAATCGGTCAATCACAGATGCGGATGTGCAGTTAATTATCCCCTCTCTACAGGAAGCCCAATCTGCGTGATGCGTCCCTTAATCCTGATTGTGTTACTGCTGTTTGCCGCCATGCTGTGGTATCAGAACCAGCAGCATCCGCAGTTGCAGCACAACAGCCTGCTGACCCGGATTCAGGCACCTTTGGATACCCGGCTGCGTTACCGGATTGCCGAAGTGGACCCGCGCTTTGGTTTAAGCCATGCCGAAGTAGTGCAACTGGCACAACAGGCCACACAAATCTGGACAGAGGGTACTGGTCAGGACTATTTTGTCTATGATTCACAAGCGCGACTGGCAATCCACCTGATTTATGATGAACGCCAACATGAATCGGAACAGCGTCGTCTGCAGATGGGCCAGATTGAGCAACAGCAGCAACATTGGGAACGCCAGCAGGCCCAAGTGCAGGCAGTCAAACAGCAGATTCAGCAACTGAACCAGCAGCTGGCTTTTAAAAATGCCCAGTTACAGCAACAGCTGAATGCCTATAACCAGCAGGTGCAGCAGCTGAACCAGCAAGGCGGTGCATCGGCCACACAGCACAGCTCTTTAAACCAGCAGCGCCAGCAACTTGAACAGCAAACCGCCAGTTTACAGGCTGAAATTCAACAGTTTAATGTGCGTATTGCAGGCTTGAACCAACAGGTCGATGCCCTCAACCAGCTAAATCAGTCAATTGATGCTTCGGTGCAGCAATTTAACCAGCGCTTTCAGCCGCGTTTATTTGATAAAGGCAGTTTTGATGGTAAAAGTATTCGCATCTATGAGTTTCAGTCAGCTGCCGACCTGCGTTTAACCTTGGCACATGAATTCGGTCATGCCTTGGGCTTGGGGCATACCCATGATCCACATGCCCTGATGCATCCTCTCATGCAAGAGCAAAATCTGGATCATTTTCAGCTAACTGCCGCCGATTTGGCACTTTTACAGCAGCGTTAAATACATTTGATGCTTTTCATTACAAGTTAATCTAGAAAACCGGGGCTTTATCGCCAACAGCACTGCCCTCTCTGACTATTTCATGTTATTGTGAAAGCCGCAATTTCAACAGGAATGTTTGTGGAGATTAATGTGAGTTACTACCATATTTTGATTGAAGTAAATGACCACATCAGCACGATTGAACAAACGCGTGATATTGAACTGTTTGATATCGTCGATATTCAGCCGTATCTCTACTCTATTCTATTGCCATATTTTAATGAGCAGATGATTGAACTCGAAGAAGAAAATGTCGAGTTTGAAGATATCCTGCATTTAGAAATTAAACAGACCCTGTTGCCGGTTAATCACCTGATTGAAGAAGAACAAAAACTGCTGCCAAGCGACACCGATGTCACCATTACGGCCTATGAGGTGTTTAACAACCGTGATTTGAGTCAGGATGTAACCACGGTCATTTTTGATATTTTAGAAGCCGTGAAGATTGATACCTCAGATATTGAATAAACATCAGGGCGCCATAAGGCGCCCTTTTTATTGCATATTTATTTATTGCAGCATCATCAGTTTGGCATTTTCATTACGAAAAGCGCGTAACACCTGCTGTCCGGCACGCCCGGTGGGACTTAAGCCCAGGCGGATCTGTTCCTGACGAATCGCCTGACGGGTTTTATCACCAATCAGGCCATCTACCGCACCAATATCATGACCGCGATTTAATAAAAACTGCTGGATTTCACGACGTTCTGCGCGTGAAGTGCCCGGATCATCGGTAGGCCATGCCGTCACAAACGGGCCTTTGCCCTGTAAACGGTCGGATAAATGCGCAATGGCCAAGGCATAACTTTCCGCGGCGTTATAACTGTAAATGGCATCAAAGTTTTTAAACACCAGGAAAGCCGGGCCATTGCCGCCTGCCGGTGTCAGCAAACCGGCCTGACTGCTGCCTGAAAGATTGCCCTGAATCAAGGCACTGCCATCGGCTCGTACTAGCCCACGATTGACCCAGCTGCTTAAGGATTTTTTATTGCGGCGCCCTTCTCCACTGACTGACATGCCTGCGGGCAATTTCACTTCAAAGCCCCACGGCTGTCCGCTTTGCCAGCCACGTTTTTTCAGGAAATTGGCGGTTGATGCCAAGGCATCAGTGGTGCTTGAGACCAGATCACGGCGGCCATCACCATCAAAATCCACTGCCAGTTCTTCATAGGTCGATGGCATAAACTGGGTATGACCAAATGCCCCGGCCCATGAGCCTCTGAGCTGATCTTCACGCACATCGCCGCGTTGTAAAATACGCATGGCGGCAAAGAATTCGCCGCGGAAATAACTCTGACGACGGCCTTCACAGCTTAAAGTACCTAAAGCCTGCAATAACGGATAACGGCCAGAAATATCACCAAAATTACTTTCTACACCCCATACCGCGACCACGGTTTCTGGCGGTACACCATAAGCTGCTGCAACCCGGTTCAGTACCTCACTGTGCTCGGCCAGTTTTTGCTGGCCCAGTTGTACGCGTTCTTCATCGACCAGACCGGAAAGATAATCCCAGATTGGCGTCGAAAATTCCGGCTGATAATTCAGGCGTTCAATCACGGAATAATCTGGCGTTAAATTTTGGGTATAGCGGTCATAAGTACTGCCACTGACGCCCTTGGCCATGGCCTGACCGCGTAAATTGGCCAGACAGACCTGGAAATTATTTTGAGGCTGGATGGTACTTGGCACCGGCGCCGTAGTGGTGACCGGCTGACCATTAATAATCAGTTCTGCATGTAGCTGAGATGCAGCCAATGCCAAAGATCCGAAAACAAAAGCAAAGCGATGCATACTATCCCTTATGTCATTTGAATTTAAAACTGGTTTTACCATAACAGCTGAGCCATAAAATGACAGGGTAAAAACGTAAATTTAAATTTATTTTGCTTCATTTTAAATTCATATTTCAGTTTTGAATTTAAAAAATTTTATCCACAGATCTAATCTTGAGTATTTTTAAATTCAAATCTAGGTTTTCTTATTTTTTAAATTTAAATTCATTCTTTTAAATTCATTTTTTCAGACTTCAACCAGTAAAAGTTATCCACACCCACAAAACAACACGAGTTTTAAATTTAAATTATCATTTTTAAATTTATTTCAGCAAAACTTATCCACAAAACCCATCCACCGGACCGTAAATCTGTACTTTTTAAATTTAAATTGCAGTTTTTGAATTTATTTCGCAGGTTTTAAATTCAAATTTTTAAATTTAAAACTACAAACAGATTTGAATTCATAATTTTGAATTTAAAATTCAGCGGATATTTTAAATTCAAACTGCATGTTCAGATTTAAATTCAAAATAAAATCTGTGTTTGAATTCATTTTTAATTTTTCAGATGCTCTGTATTTATGTTTGTTTTTTAGCCATTTATAGTTATAAAAGATCTGGACTGAAGCAATCAAGCCTGTTGTTGAACCAGCCGACCAATGGCAGCTGGCGAAAAAAGAGCGCAATCTTGCCCGAATTTCTGGCATAAAAAAAGCGGCCCGCTGAGGGACCGCTGTTTTCATAAACGAATCTGCAGTTAAATGCTCATATCTTCACTCAAGGCCAGCGGATTTGGCAAAATTTTCGCCAGCTGACGGCAGAGTGACGTCAGTTCGCGACTGTCGTTTGGCATTAGGGTAATATGCCCGATTTTACGGCCTTCGCGTTCAGTTTTATTGTACAAATGCAGATGTGCACCATTTAACGCCAACACATCTTCCGACTTTGGATGCTGACCAATAATATTCACCATCACCGTTGGGCGCACCACCTCAGTCGAACCGAGCGGCAAACCAGCCACTGCACGGACATGGTTTTCAAACTGTGAACAGACTGCGCCTTCAATCGACCAGTGCCCTGAATTATGCACGCGTGGTGCCATTTCATTGGCATACAGGCCTTTTTCAGTGACAAACAGTTCCAGTGTCAACACACCAATATAGTTCAGATGATTCAGCAAACGTGTAATATAGTCTTGCGCCACCGGTTGCAAGTCAGTGCTGTTCGGTGCCGGTACAATCGAGTGCGATAAAATCCCGTGATGGTGATGGTTTTCAGCCAATGGCCAGGTTTTGACATCGCCATTTTGGCCACGTACCGCAATAATTGATACTTCACGCGAGAAGGTGACAAAACTTTCTGCAATCAGCAAGCCGGCAGGGCCGAGTTCTGCCCAGGCCTGATCAATCTGATCAGCACTACGCAGCACAAACTGACCTTTACCATCATAACCGCCAGTTGCGGTTTTCAGTACGATCGGCAGACCTAATTCAGCTACCGCCGCCTGTAAACTGTCCAGCGAATCAACCGCCTTATACGGCGCCACCGGAATCTGCAGTGCATCAAATAAGGCTTTTTCCTGCAGACGGTTTTGCGCAATCGCCAGCGCCTGACGCGGTGGATGCAACGCTTTACTTTGGGTCAAGACATCGACATCAGCCAGCGGGGTATTTTCAAACTCCAGGCTAAATACATCTGCACTCTGGATAAAATCCTGCAAACCGTGTTCAGCTGCGTTTGAATAGACCGTACCTAAAGCCGCAGAAGGGCAATCTGCACTGGCTTCAAAGAAAGTACATTGAATATTGAGTGGTAACGCGGCTTGCGCCATCATACGACCAAGCTGCCCACCACCAAAAATACCAATGGTTTTATTCATAAGGAATGTCCCGTATTAAGCCTGACCCGGAATATTGTTGCTGGCCACTTTATCGGTTTGCGCTGCACGGAAATCAGCGACATTTTTCGCAATCTCTGGACGCGTTAAACCCAGAATCTGGGCAGCCATAATGGCAGCATTGGTGGCACCGGCCGGACCAATTGCCAAGGTACCTACCGCAATTCCGGCCGGCATTTGTACAATCGACAGCAGTGAATCGACGCCATTTAAAATAGAAGATTTAACCGGCACACCCAGCACTGGAAGATCTGTCTTGGCTGCACACATGCCCGGTAAATGGGCAGCGCCACCCGCACCGGCAATAATCACCTGAATACCACGATCACGCGCAGTTTCGGCATATTCGAATAAACGGTCTGGGGTACGGTGCGCAGAAACCACTTCCGCTTCAAATGGGACACCAAGCTGCTTGAGCATATTGGCAGTGTGTTCGAGAGTTGCCCAATCAGATTGAGAACCCATAATAATTCCAACGAGAGGAGCGTCTTGTGCTGCGGCCGCATTCATTGCTAATGTTCCAGAGACTAAGTGAAAAAAGATAAATCTCGACGAGAGCCAAGCTTTAATGAATAAGCTCCGTATTATAGACTGAAAAACCGGCTGGCTAAAGTTCGGCGCAAGAATAAAGATTAAAATTATCTGTTTGTAAAACTGAAGAAAATACAATGATGGCAATAGGCCAAAAATACAAAAAGAGGACATACAGCGGTGAAAAAAACGCTATAACTATCAAGATAAAGCTTTTTGTAATGAATAACTTAAGATTAGATTAAAGATATTTTCAGGGCAGTTTCCATGTGGTTCAAACTTAAAATCTGGCTACAAAACCCTTCAGAAAACTTATGGCTGATGCCGGCGCTGGGTGCCATCTTTGCGACATTTTTTTCATTATTTGCCATCGCCAGCCAGTATTTTATTCCGGCCAGTACGGTACCGAATATCAGCATCGACACCTTGGGCAGCTTGCTGGATATTATTGCATCCAGCATGCTGGCAGTGACGACCTTCTCATTGTCGATTATGGTGGCAGCTTTTGCTTCGGCTTCAAGCAGCGGCACACCACGTGCCTATAGCTTGATGATGAGCGATGACAACACCCGGCTGGCCATTTCCAGTTTTATTTCCGCTTTTATTTATGCAGTGATTGCCAAAATTGCCCTGGGGCTGGAGTACTACGGTCCATCCGGACGTTTTGTGCTGTTTATCAGTACTATTCTGGTGTTGATGTACCTGATTTATACCCTGATTCATTGGGTACAAACCCTGTCTAAACTCGGCAATTTAACCACCACCATCGACAAGATTGAAACTGCGGCCAAAAAGGCCTTGGGCCAGTTCCGGCATCAACCGGACTTGGGGGCAACAGGGCAGAAGCCTGCTTTTGCGCCCAGCTTTTGCGTCTATAGCAGCACAACCGGTTATTTTAACCATGTCGATCTGGCCGGACTGGAGCAGATTGCCGCGCAGCAGCAACTGCATTTACATCTGCCATCTATGCCGGGCAAATTTTTAGATCCGATGACGGCGCTGGTCGAAGTCTATAGCCCGCAGGCGCTGTCCGAAGAACAGCAACAGCAGATCCGCAATCAGATTCTGCAGCATCTGATTATTGAAACCAATCGCAGTTTTCTGCAGGACCCGCGTTTTTGTCTGCTGGTGATGAGTGAGGTCGGGCAAAAAGCCATGTCGAGTGCAATTAATGATGTCGGTTCTGGCATTAGCGCGCTGAATGCGCTGACCCGGATTCTGATTGACAGTCGCCCGGACCCGGAGGCGACGCGCTGTGATTATCCGCATCTCAGTATTGAGTGCTTTGATCTGCAAGACCTGATTTATGGCAGCTTTATGCCGCTGGCCCGCGATTGTGCCCAGAATCTGGAGTTAAATCAGCGCCTGCTGAAATGCCTGTCGATGATTGAGCAGAATGTACCGGAACCGGAACTCAGACAGGCGGCCACGCAGATGGCGATGCAGGTGCTACAACGCTGTTTACATCACTTTAATTTCGCACCAGAACGGGCACTGATTCAAGCGGATTTCGCCGCGCTTTTTCCACATCTGCCACAGCCTGAATAAGACTTAACTGCTGCGAAAAACGAAGTAAACACAACCGAGCAGGCATAAACCGGCCCAGAGATAATCCAGTTTAAATGGCTGCTTGAACAGATACAGCATAAACGGCACAAAGACCAGCAGGGTCACCACTTCCTGGGTAATTTTCATTTGCCCAAGTGACCAGCCATGCTGGGCCAGCAAGCGCGTGGCCGGAATCATAAAGGCGTATTCGAGCAGGGCAATCATCCAGCCAAACAAAATGGCCTGCCACAGCGGCGCGCCATGCAAAAATTTCAGATGTCCATACCAGGCCAAAGTCATAAAACAGTTGGAAATAATTAACAGCAGTAAAGGGAAGGACATAGGCGGCAGCATCCAGAAAACGTCAGCCTATTGTACGGTTTCAGGCCCAAAAAGCAGTGTGGCTATGCGGATTTTTTTCACGGTCAGCATCCACCTGGAAAATGCCTGATTTTTTCGGATTTCAGTCAACGAATCCCTACAAGAATGACTATCTTTTCCGAAACAGCCTTGCTATCGTTGCTGACAATTCAATACATCATGACCAGGCCATCAACAAGAATGGTACGGTCCTACACGCAGTGGAGTAACAGCGGATGCATCTGCATATTTTGGGTATTTGTGGCACTTTTATGGGCTCTCTGGCCTTGTTGGCGCGTGACCTGGGTCATACCGTGACCGGTTCCGACCAGAATGTTTATCCGCCGATGTCGACCCAACTGGAAAATGCAGGCATTACCTTAATGCAGGGCTATGACCGCAGCCATTTACAGCCGCATCCGGACTTGGTGATTGTCGGTAATGCCATGAAACGTGGTATTGATGCGGTGGAATATATGCTCAATGCCGGTCTGCCTTATGTTTCAGGTCCACAATTCCTGGCCGATCATGTGCTGCAAGGCAAGCATGTTCTGGGCGTGGCCGGCACCCATGGTAAAACCACCACCACCACCATGCTGGCCTGGGTGCTGGATCAGGCCGGTCTGGAACCGGGCTTTTTGATTGGCGGTGTTCCGCTTGGCTTTAAAGAAAGCGCGCGTTTAGGTGGTGGCAAATACTTCTGTGTTGAAGCCGATGAATACGATTCTGCTTTCTTCGACAAGCGCTCCAAGTTCGTGCATTACCATCCGAAAACTGCCATTTTAAATAACCTTGAATTTGACCATGCCGATATCTTTGATGATCTGGCGGCGATTCAAAAACAGTTCCATCATCTGGTGCGTACCATTCCAAGTGAAGGCTGCATTATTGCACCGGTTACCGAAACCCATATTGATGAAGTGCTGGAAATGGGCTGCTGGACACCGGTGGTCCGCACCTCACTGACTGCACATGCCCAGGCCGCGCTATCTGCCGAGCAGTTACAGGCCGATGGCTCACATTTTAAAGTGCTGCAAGATGGTGTGGTTCAGGGCGAAGTCTGCTGGAACATGACCGGCCAGCATTCAGTGGCCAATGCCCTGGCAACCATTGCCGCGGCGGCGCATGTTGGTGTATCGATTGAAACGGCCTGTGCGGCCTTGTCCAATTTCGGCGGGGTAAAACGCCGTATGGAACTGCTCGATACCGTACGCGGCATTGAGGTCTATGATGACTTTGCCCATCATCCGACGGCAATTGACACCACTCTGGAAGGCGCGCGCAAACGTTTAGGTGAACGCAAACTGTGGGCGATTATTGAGCCTCGTTCCAATACCATGCGTATGGGCAGCCATAAAGATGGACTGGCACATTCAGCACGTCTGGCCGATGAAGTGATCTGGTATCAACCGGAAGGGCTGGACTGGGATTTACAGCCAGTAGTAGCTGCGGCACCAAACAAGGCCAAAATTGCCCGGACGCTGGATGACATTATTCATACCGTCAGCCAAGAAGCAGGCGAGGGCGATGCGGTGGTGATCATGTCCAATGGCGGTTTTGGTGGTCTGCACCAGAAATTATTAAGTGCATTAAAATCGGCTTAAGCACGTTTTATTGACCTGAAACATCATTCAACGGGGCTGTAGTCCAGATACTGCAGCCCTGTTTTATTTTCATACAATTCAATAGATTAAAATAAATATACAAATATCTGAATAAAAACGGTTTTTTAGAGATGAACTTGTCATCAACTCCTGTTAAGTTAGAACGATCACATCCTGTGCTATAACGGTTCCTGATGAGGTGAAAAGGCGCAGGCTGTCCCACAATAAGCACAACAAGAGGATGACCACCATGTCCCAGACAATGCAAGCTATGGTTTATCATGGCGCCAATGATATCCGTTTTGAACAGCGTCCACGTCCCCAGATTCTGCAACCCACTGATGCCATCATCCGCGTGACCAAGTCAACGATTTGCGGTACCGACCTTGGTATCTGGAAAGGCAAAAACCCGGAAATTGAAAGCACCGCAATCGAAAAAACCGGCCAGTTTGATGGCCGTATTCTCGGCCATGAAGGCATCGGGATTGTTGAAGAGGTCGGTACGGCAGTCAAAAATTTCAAACCGGGCGACCGGGTGATTATTTCCTGCGTCAGCCGCTGCGGTACCTGTGAAAACTGCCAGAAACAGCTCTATGCACACTGCCGCAATGAAGGCGGCTGGATCATGGGTTATATGATTGACGGCACCCATGCCGAATATGTACGCACCCCATTTGCTGATACCTCGCTGTATCCGCTGCCAGAAGGACTGAATGAAGAGGTCGCGGTATTTTTATCAGATGTGTTGCCGACTTCGCATGAAATTGGCGTGCAATATGGCAATGTCAAACCCGGCGATACCATTGCCATTATTGGTACCGGCCCGATTGGGATGGGCTGTCTGCTGACTGCACAATTCTATTCACCGGCGCAAATTATTGCGGTAGATATGGATGATAACCGGCTGGCCATGGCCAAGGAACTTGGCGCGACCCACACCATTAACTCGGCCAAAGAAGATGCCATTCAGCGTATTCTGGAAATTACCGATGGCCGCGGGGTCGATTGCGCCATGGAGGCCGTGGGGGTAGAAGCCACCTGGAATATTTGCCAGCATGTCGTCAAAGAGGGTGGTCATCTGGCCAACGTCGGAGTACACGGCAAATCGGTGAATTTCGAGTTAAATAAACTCTGGATTAAAAACCTGACCATTACCACCGGTCTGGTCAATGCCAATACCACCGGCATGCTGCTCAAAAGCTGCTGTGCCGGCAAGCTGCCGATGGAACGTCTGGCCACCCATCATTTTAAATTTGACCAGTTTGAAAAGGCTTATGAGGTATTTAAACACGCCTCAGATGAAAAAGCCCTGAAAGTGATCATTGATTACAGCTAAGGTCTTTATCGGCAATCAAAAACCACGAGTTCATGCTCGTGGTTTTTATATATTGGCTGCCCCTCCAAAGTCGGCGGCGGGTTCAAGTGCCAGATTTAAGCGGCGACATCGGCCAGGCTGGGCTCGCGTCGAAACATGACTTCAACATAAGAACAGACCGGTACAATCTTGAGCTGTTTTTCCCGGGCAAACTCGACCAGCACATCCAGTAATTGGCGGGCAATGCCTTGGCCACGCAATGAATCATCTACCCAGGTATGGTCGGCGACAATTTTATGCGTGTCTTGCCATTGATAGGTAATTTCAGCAATCCGCTGTCCATCCCGTTCAATAAAAAATGCGCCGCCACGTTTTGCCTCTTGATGTTGAATATCCATTGCTGTCCTGCCTTAAAGTTTATGTGTCACCTGATGAATTAGGGTTGAAGTACATCCTGAATAGATGGGTCTTTTTCAAAAGCCGCTTTAGCATAAGGGCAGAGCGGTATAATCTTGGTCTGCTGTTCGCGGGCATAATTGACCGCAGCTTCAACTAAGTGACGTCCCACGCCCTGACCACGTAACTGTTCACTGACCGTGGTATGGTCAATAATGATTTTATCTTCGCCGGCGCGTGAATAGGTCATCTCTGCCAGGCGCTCGCCATTGGCTTCAACAAAAAAGGCCCCTTTGCTGTCATTGTTTTCGTGTTGCACCATCATTTTTATCATATCCTCCCATCTGAATTTTGAGTATCTGCTTTCTGCAGAAAAAAATATAGCATCTGATCTGTAATCTAACATTTTCACTGCATGTTGAAACAATTGCATACAGTCGCTTTTTTCTTGACGAGGAATACACTGTAGCACGCGCTCATTTACATTCGGCCATTTGCACTTTACTTAAAAATATGCAATTCTCTGTCGACTTTGGGGCATTCCCCCAACACAGAATTGTTGAACAAGGGGAGTAGCCTCCTCCAAGCGTTAAAAGCCAGATGAAACTCACTGGTTTTAACGTGTCAGACTATCGTCATTACACTTTGCAAAAAGTCGGTATCTGAGCATTGAATCTGCACAGGCAGGGCAATGTAGGCAAGACCTTGATCACGTTGTTATGGATGTTTTTATTTCATCTGGCAACGGGTCAAGGTTTTTTTATGGCCAATTGTCGGATGTGGAGATTGTATGGAATCTATCGGCAATATCTGGCTGTATCTGGCCTTTTTTGCGATTGTTATGGTCATGCTCGCCATCGACTTTCTGGGCTTTAAACAAAAAGAAGGCCAGACTGTTCAGGTGCGTACCGCCGCTTACTGGAGTATCGCCTGGGTCAGCGTGGCCATGCTGTTTGGTGGTGGCCTATGGTTATATCTGAAACAGACCGCCGGACTGGATGTCGCCAATACCAAGGTGATGGAATATCTGGCCGGTTATTTACTGGAAAAATCACTGGCGATTGATAACGTCTTTGTCTGGCTGATGATTTTTGCTGCCTTTGCCATTCCACCGGCACTACAACGTAAAATCCTGCTGTATGGCGTTTTGGGCGCTATTGTGCTGCGTACCATCTTTATTTTTATTGGCGCCTGGTTTGTGCAGGAATTCTCTTGGATTCTGTATCTGTTCGGTGCCTTCCTGGTCTATACCGGCTTTAAATTCCTACGCGGACAGGACGATGAAGACAGCAATATCGAAGATATGGCAATCCTGAAATGGTTACGCAAACATATGCGGATTACCCCGCAGCTGGAAGGTAGCCGCTTCTTTGTGCGTAAAGAGGGCTTACTCTGGGCCACGCCACTCTTTCTGGTGCTGATTCTGGTTGAAGCCTCCGATGTGATTTTTGCGGTGGATTCAATTCCTGCGATTTTTGCTGTGACCAGTGATCCCTTTATTGTCTTGACCGCCAACCTGATGGCGATTTTAGGCTTACGCGCCATGTTCTTCCTGCTGGCCGGTGCAGCCACCAAAATGCATTATCTGCCGTATGGGCTGGGAATTATTCTGGTGTTCATTGGCTTCAAGATGCTGATGCTGGATGTGTTCCATATGCCAATCTGGATTTCCCTAAGCTTTATTGTGATTGTGCTGGCAATTACTGCCTGGCTGTCGATTCGCCACAGTCGCAAGCATCATGAAACCACGCTCTAAAGTGGCCTGATTGATCAAAAAGCCCGTTGCATACGGGCTTTTTTTATTTTCCATATTCAGGGATTACTCTTAAATATCAGCGTATAAGTACTCGATTTAACTGAATATTTTAGAGTTGACCCAGTGGACATCTTGTATTTCACCCAAACTGGCAACAGTTTTGCATGACACCCAATGTCTGTGACTGAATGTTGGATTTTCCATACAGGGCAGCGCTTTTCAGCTACAATCAACCGAAAAAATTAAACAAGTGCAGGTTTTTCATGTCTTCTGTCATTGCAACGACGGCAATTCGCGGCCGCTTCCTCGATATTCAGAATACAGTTGCCCAAGCGCGTGATATTCACGACCAAGTGCGCTATGTAGAAGATGGTTTATTAATTACCCAACACGGGAAAATTCACTGGTTTGGTCCCTGGGAAGAGGGGCAGGCGTATATTCCGGCCGGTGTTTCGGTGCAGCATTATCCCGATCAGCTGATTATACCCGGCTTCATTGATACCCATATTCATTTCCCACAAACCGAAATGGTGGGCGCCTATGGCACCCAGCTGCTGGAATGGCTGAATACCTATACCTTTCCAACCGAAATACAGTTTGCCGATAAAAGTTATGCCGACAAGATAGCCGCATTTTTTGTGCAGGAACTGCTGAAAAATGGCACCACCACGGCACTGGTGTTCTGTACAGTGCATCCTGAATCTGTCGATGCCGTGTTTGAAGCCGCAGAACAGCACCAGATGCGCCTGATTGCTGGTAAAGTGCTGATGGACCGTCATGCACCCGAGGAACTCTGTGACACGCCAGAACGCGCCTATCAGGAATCTAAAGCACTGATTGAAAAGTGGCATGGAAAAGGCCGTAATTTATATGCGATTACCCCGCGTTTTGCACCGACCTCAACGCCGGCACAACTGGAAAAAGCGCAGCAGCTGAAAGCTGAATATCCGGATGTGTATTTGCATACCCATTTAAGTGAAAACAAAAATGAAATTGCCTGGGTCAAAAGCCTGTTCCCGGAGCAAAAAGGCTATTTAGATGTCTACCATCATTATGGGCTGACCGGTTCACGTTCGGTATTTGCGCATTGTGTACATCTGGAAGAGCAGGAATGGGACTGTATGCACCAGACCGATTCCGCGATTGCCTTTTGTCCGACCTCCAACCTGTTCCTGGGCAGTGGCCTGTTCCCGATTCATCAGACCTGGCAGAAACAGGTCAAAATGGGCCTGGGCACCGACATCGGGGCAGGGACCTCGTTTAGCCAGCTGCGCACCATTAGCGAAGCCTATAAAGTCCAGCAGCTACTTGAGCAAAACCTGTCGGCCTATGAAGCGCTGTATCATGCCACTTTAGGCGGTGCCAAAGCACTGGATCTGGATGACAAGCTCGGCAATTTCAATATCGGTAAAGAAGCGGACTTTATTGTGCTGGATTTAAACGCCACCGCCTTGCAGACCCTGCGCCAGCAGCACAGCAAAGGCCTGGAAGACAGCCTGTTTGCGCTCATGACCATGGGCGATGAACGTAATATTCAGGCCACCTATATTTATGGACAATGTGCCTATGTCCGCGACTAAACCTATACGCCGGGCGCAACCGAAATGGCGGGTGGCGCTCACGCTGATTGGTCTGGCCTTGTTGCTGAAAAGAGACCACCCGGTCAAAAATGCTGTTTTTTTAGACAGCAAAGAGGATGCATCTGACCGCAAGATGTATTAAAATTAAGGCATATTTTGGGGTGTTGCAGGTCAACACCTTTTTTATTTTTTGCTCTTTTAGGGATCTACCCATGACCGTTGATATGAAAGTATTGATTTCTGCTGAAGAAATTCATGCGAAAGTTCAAGAACTTGGTAAACAGATTAATGCGCACTACGCCAACAGTGACAAGGAACTGGTGTTAATCGGTTTACTGCGTGGTTCTGTGCTGTTTATGGCCGATTTATGCCGGACCATTGAAAAACCGCATGAACTGGACTTTATGACCGTTTCAAGTTATGGCGGCGGTATCGTGTCTTCGCGTGATGTGAAAATCCTAAAAGACCTCGACGGCGAAATTCGTGGCAAAGATGTGCTGGTGGTAGAAGATATTATCGACTCTGGCAATACCCTGAGCAAAGTACTGGAAATTTTACAAACCCGTGAACCAAACTCGATTGAGCTGTGCACGCTGGTCAGCAAACCGTCACGCCGTGAAATTGAACTGGAAGTTAAATTCCTGGGCTTTGAAGTAGAAGACAAATTTATTGTCGGTTATGGCCTCGACTATGACCAGAAATATCGCCATATCCCGTTTATTGGTGAAATCGGTCTGTAAGCAACCGCAAAAGAAAGTGGCGTTCAGCCACTTTTTTTACGACAAAGCGGACAAAAAAGCTACAATCTGTAGCAGGACTCTACTGTTTGTCCTCTCAAAAATCCTGAAAAATAAATCAAATAGCAACAACTCAACTTGATAAACCATAACAAGAAGGAGACAGGAGATGTGGACACTTATTGTGGCTATCGTGATTGGTTTTATTGCAGGTCTTATTGCCCGTGCCATCCATCCAGGTGATGATAAAGCAGGCTTTATTATGACCACCTTACTCGGGATCGCCGGTTCACTGTTGGCCACTTACGGCGGTCGCTTCCTCGGTCTGTATGATGAAAACTCAGCTGCCGGCTTTATTGCCTCGGTGATTGGTGCGCTGATTATTCTGTTTATCTATAACATGATTTCCAAACGCTCACATCGCGTTTAAATCAATAAAAAAGCACCGTTCATTCGCCGGTGCTTTTTTATGGTCTAAAATCTGACTTTTAACAATCTGAGCTTAGAGTCCAAATTCCTTGAAAATCTGCTCGATCTGCGCAGCAGGGTAGGCGCCCATCACCTTAAAACCATTCGAGAAAATAATGGCCGGTGTGCCGTTTAATCCTAGGCTTTGCGCCAGTTTCAGATTACGCTGAATCGGATTGGCACAGGACTGGCTCGTGCGCGGGCTAAGACCTTTGGCAATCAGGTCTTCCCAGGCCTGGGCCGGATTGGCTTCACAATACACCTGCTGCGAAGGGCGTACCGATTGTGCCTTTAACGGTAAAATAAAGGTGTAAATGGTGACATCATTGAGTTTTTTCAGCTCTACTTCCAGCTGTTTGCAATACGGGCAATTTGGGTCAGAAAAGATGGCCAGCTGACGTTTACCCGTCCCTCGAACCGTTTTTAAAGCATCTTGTAGCGGCAGTTTTTTCCAGTCGATGCTGTTTTGTTGTACCAGCAGCGCTTTGGTCAAATTCTGCTGGTCGCTTAAACGGATCATGGAACCGGCCAGAATATGCTTGGCATCTTCATTCAGATAGACCACCTGACCCTGCATTGAACCGCTATAAATCCCGCGCATTTCAGTGGCCTGAATATTCTGGATATCCAGGTTTGGATGCTGCTGCTTTAAATTGGCTTTGACGGTGTCGACATTGGCCAGTGCCAGCGTTGAGCTCATCGCGAGCGCGGCCAGCAAGAATGCATATTTAAACATAGTGAAATCTTGTCTTTATCAATCCTTGCCCGATTCTAATCTTAAATCGGGACAAAGATTCCACTTTTATCAGAGAAATTTACCGAATCACTACAGCATCGACAATGGCGTTTCACGTGGAACATAAACCGGATGAATCGAGTTAATTTCAATTGAGACATGCACAATTTCCTCATGCATTGACAGGGCCGTGCGGATTTGATCGGCATTTAATTCATCTTCAGTTTCTACGGCCAGAATACAGGAAAACTTGTCACGACCGACTTTCCAGACATGCAGATCGGTGATATTGACCATTCCTGGCAGCTCGGCAATCACCTCGCGAATTTCTTCCACCACCGGATGATCCATTTCAGCATCCAGCAAGGTGCGTCCAGTTTCCTGAATCAGGCCCCAGGCCCAGCGCGCCACCAGAATCGAACCCACAATACCCAGTACCGCATCAAGAAAATCCCAGCCCCAGAACTTGCCGGCAATTAAGGCTACAATCGCAAAAATAGAGGTCACAGCATCGGCCACCACATGCATAAACGCAGCTTTCTGGTTTAAATCATATGCTCCCGCTGTATGTGTATGCGCATGTCCATGCCCCGACTCATGGTGATGGTGATGGTGATGGTGATGGTGATGGTGATGGTGATGGTGATGGTGATGGTGATGGTGACCATCATCATGCAGTAACCAGGCACAAATCAAGTTGACCAATAGGCCTAAAATCGCAATCGGAATGGCTTCGTTATAATGAATATTAACCGGGAAAAATAAGCGTTCTACCGAATGAAACGCCATAAAACCGGCCACTACCAGCAATAAAATCGCACTACTATAACCGGCCAGAATCTCAATTTTCCAGGTACCAAAGCTAAAACGGGCATCCTGGGCATAATGACGCGCCGCCCGATAAGCCACATAGGCCAGCCCCAAAGCCAGCATATGCGAGCTCATATGCCAACCATCGGCCAGAAGTGCCATCGAGTTAAAAATCCAGCCGCCAATAATCTCTAAAAGCATCATGACACCGGTTAATATCGCAGCATATAATATACGCTTCTGGGCCAGTGGATTGCCTTCATCAAACTGATGGTGATGGGTACGGTGAGAAACATGATTTTGCATGGGGAGAATCGTCTAATATACTCCCCCATAGTATATTTGAAATTAAGGTGAAGTGTGGGCCATTTACATACAGATAAAAAAGTTTTAAATCGCATCAAGCGTTTACAAGGTCAGATCAGTGCGGTGGAACAGTCCATCCATGATCCGGAAAAAAGCTGTATCGAAGTATTACAGCAGGTGGCTGCGATTAAAGGCGCGGTTAACGGGCTGATGAATGAGCTGATTGAATCGCATTTGCGCCATCATGTCATTGGCGATGAGGTCGAGGTCAATGAAGTCGAACTGGATGAATTTTTAAAATTGTTAAAACGCTATACCTAAGCCCATCTTTCGATTGACCCACGAAATTCCTGCCTTTACACTGAAACGATCTTTTCTCATATCATGATACCTGAGCCAAAAAGCTGAGGTATTTTTTTATTCTCTCATGTCAAACGCTCAATCGTGGCAGCCGTTTTTAATGGTCAGCCTGGCGCTGTGTATTGGTACCGTTGGAACCGCACTGGCCAGCCCTTTATATCCCCTATATCAGGAGCTGTGGCAGCTGCTGCCGAGTCATATTACCTATCTGTTTGTAGCCTATATGTTCGGTTGTCTGGCCACTTTACTGTTTCTGGGGCGAACCAGTAACCGCTTTGGTTTTGTTCGCAGCTTGCAGGTCGGTATTGCCCTGGTCACGATTGGACTGATACTGTCAGCCTGGGCACCGACAGCGCTGTATTTGGGCCTCGGCCGCTTTATTATTGGGATTGCCTCCGGACTGATTACCACTTCTGCCATGCTGGGGCTGATGAATGTAGTGCCCGATAGCCATAAACTGCTGGCGCCGCAGCTCAGCTCGATTATTACCGCAATTGGCTTTGGTTTAGGGCCATTTCTGGGCGGTGTAATTGCCCAGTTTGCCGAGCAGCCACTGGTCACGCCTTATCTTCCGGTGATTGTCAGTGCCATTTTCTGTGGGCTGGGCCTGTTCAAGCTAAAACAGCCTGCCTTTGAACAGCAGCCATTTTCGGTTTATCCCAAATTACAAACCCCGGATGCGCCGTATCAGGCTGCTTTTTTTCTGGTCAGTCTGGCCGCGTTTTGTGCCTTTGCCGGCTTTAGTCTGTTTGCTTCGCTGTCGCCGTCGTTTGTGCAGGATATTTTGCCCTGGCATGGGCCACTGGTCAGTGGTGTAGCAATTTCCGCGATTTTAATTATTTCAGCCATCGTCCAGTTTTTTGCCCGTAGCGTGCTGCCTGCCAAGGCCTTGCGCTGGGGGCTCTATGCGCTGCTCGGCAGCCTGCTTCTGCTGGGTTTATGTATGTCGCTGCAATGGAGCCCGCTGTTCTTTGTTAGTGATGTGCTGGTCGGAATTGGGCATGGCTTGAGCTTATTGGGCGCCTTTGGCCTGATTCACCAGATGAGTCAGCCGCACAACCGCGCTGCAATTATGTCCAGTTATCTGTTTATTGCCTATCTGGGCACCATTGTACCGATTATTGCGGTGGGCTATTTATCAGACCATTTTGGCTTAAGTGTGGGTATTATCAGCTTCTGCATGCTGATTGGGCTGCTTTGCCTCAGCCTGATCTGGCAGCAGCGTAAAGTGCTAACCTTTTAAATTAATGCTGTTGAGTCGGGGATGATCAGGCACCCTCGGCCTGATCCTGGGTGCGGACAGACTGCGCTGCCAATCAGATGCTGACCATATCAACATCCACCAGATGATTGAATAGTTTTATTTCTCTGTACCGGGTTGATGTTCCAGCTCTTTCATTAAAAAGTAGTTTAAAAAGGTCCGAATGACCGCAATAATCGCCAGTTTGATCAGGCTGTCCATATCCGGATCGACCGTGGTGGCCAGAATATCTGCGGCCAGCTGAAACTCCAGCGCAGTGGCCAGCCAGTTCCCAAAACAATAGCGCGCGCTGCGGCCGGATTTTAACTGGACCAGCACCATTAAGGTTTTGACCAGACCAATCACTACACAGACCACCGAGATAAACTCGAGCAACAGCTGCAGCACACTCACCAAAGCAACCAGTGACTCACGTAAATCAACCACCTCCAGCATGCCACACCTCCGGCAGTATTTTTATCGACTGCATTCAGGATTTTATTGAAACAACTTGTAGGTTATTCACTCATCATAGCCTGAATATCGGGCAATAGAAGGGCGGATGGTGGGATATAGGCTAGCCCATACAATGTGACAGGCTGTTCCCTTAGAACATACAAAACTATTTAGGCTGAAATGACGAGATTGCCTGATAAAAAGCAATAAAAAAGCACCAGGTGGCTAACACCTGATGCTTTTAAATGTATAGCAAGCTCAGAGCGTGCTGCGCTTATTTTCCAATACAGAAAGAACCGAAAATTTTACCCAACAGATCATCGGCACTAAAATCTCCGGTAATTTCACCTAGGGCATTTTGCGCCAGACGCAGGGATTCAGCCACCAGCTCACCGGCATGATAATCTACCAGCTGCTCGCGCGCTTCGGCCAGATAGTACTGGGTGCGTTTCATTGCGTCTAAATGACGAGTTCGGGCAATAAAGGTATCTTCTTCCGGCTGGAAGCCTGCATGCGCTGTAATCGCATCTATGAGCGATTGAACACCGGTTTCCTGCTTGGCCGACACGGTAATATGACGAAAGCCCTGATAATCACCAATAACGGCTTCAGCACCAGTCAAATCTGCTTTATTAGCAATCAGCATCAGACGTTTGGGTTCCAGATGATCGGCAAAATATTCCTGGGCCAAGGCCAGTGGATCTTCACCCTGACTTAAGTCATACACCAGCAGCAATAAATCGGCCTGTTCAATTTCTTTAATCGCGCGGCGGATGCCTTCTTTTTCCACCACATCACCGGTTTCCCGTAAACCGGCGGTATCGGTCAGGGTAATCGGCAAGCCATTTAAGGTGATTTTTTCATGCAGCACATCACGGGTGGTACCAGCAATATCGGTCACAATCGCCCGTTCAATCCCGGCTAAAGCATTCAGTAAAGATGATTTTCCGGCATTGGGTTTACCGGCAATCACCACCTGCAAGCCTTCGCGCAATAATTGTCCCTGACGCGCCGATTGCTGTACCGCGGTGACTGAGCTGGCAACATCATCCAGCAGGGCCAGAATTTTGCCGTCGGCCAGAAAATCAATTTCTTCTTCCGGAAAATCAATCGCTGCTTCCACATGCAAACGCAGATGAATCAGTTTTTCTAAAACCGTATTGACCTTGGTTGAAAATGCGCCTTGCAGGGAGCGTACCGCTGAACGTGCTGCAGCCTGCGAGGTCGCGTCAATCAGGTCGGCAATCGCTTCGGCCTGTACCAGATCAAGCTTGCCATTTTCAAAGGCGCGCATGGAAAACTCGCCAGCTTTGGCCGCGGTCGCACCGAGTTCCAGTAAACGTGCCAGCAGGGCATTTTGAATGACCGGGCCACCATGACCTTGCAGTTCCACCACATCTTCACCGGTAAAGGAGTTTGGATTGGGGAAACAAATCACCAAACCTTCATCCATCACCTCACCGCTAGCCTCATAAAACTGGCGGAAGCCGGCAAAACGGGCTTTTGGCAGCTGCTTTTGGGTCAGGGCTTCAGCAATGGCATAGGATTTGGGACCAGACAGGCGAATCACCCCCACACCGCCACGCCCGGGTGGAGTGGCAATCGCAGCAATTGTTGTGGTTTGGGTCAGCATAAATTCACCTGTCGCAATGCTTAAAGTCGGGCCAAAAAAAATCCGCCTAAGAGTATCATCTTAAGCGGATTTATTCAGCTCGTCAGTACAACTTAGTTGACTGGGGTCGCTTCATCACGTTTGGCACGGTCTTTCTCAACAGATTTGTTGATCAGGCCTTGCTGCAAGATGGTGATCAGGTTGTTGACAATCCAGTACAACACCAGACCCGCCGGGAAGAACAGCAGGAACACAGTAAAGATCACTGGCATAATGCGGAAGACTTTAGCCTGCATAGGATCGGTCGGCTGCGGGTTCAGCATTTGCTGGATATACATGGTCGCACCCATGATCAGCGGCAAGATAAACCAAGGGTCCATTGCCGATAAATCCTGAATCCAGAGTAACCATGGCGCATGACGCAGCTCTACAGATTCCATCAGTACCCAGTACAGGGCCAGGAAGATTGGCATTTGCAGTAACAGCGGTAAACAGCCGGCCAGCGGATTGACCTGTTCACGTTTGTACAGGGCCATCATCTCTTGCGAGAAGCGCATCCGGTCTTCACCGAACTCTTCTTTCATGCGCTGCATTTCAGGTGCAATCACACGCATTTTCGCCATAGAACGGTAGCTCTTCGACGATAATGGCCACAGAATCAGCTTCACCAGAATGGTCAACAGAATAATTGCCCAGCCCCAGTTCCCCACTAAGCCGTGGAAGAATTCCAAGCCTACAAATAGCAGTTTGGCAATTGGCCATAACCAGCCATAATCCACAGTCTGATTCAGACCAGTGGCCAGATCTTTCAGCTCTGACTGGATTTTTGGACCGCTATAGAAGGTAGCATCGACTTCTGCCACTGTACCCGCCGGTACATTAATGGTTGGCGAAGTAAAGCCGATAATATTCATATTATCGCCTGATTTACGCGATTCCAGCTTGGCGCTATACGGTTGGCCATCGGCCTGGGTCAGTTTCAGGTTACCCGGCACCCATGCACTCACGAAGTAGTGCTGTACCACCGCAACCCAGCCGCCAGTCGCTTCAACATTCAGTTTTTCTTCAGTGAAGTTGTCGAATTTCAGCTTGTTGTAGTGTTCATCCGGTGTCCCCCAGGCGCCGCCCAGGAAGGTACCCAAAGTGAAAATGCCCTGGTCCGATTTACCCGGATCATCCGAGTTATCACGTTTGATCTGACCAAACATTTGACCTTGCCAGTTCTGGCCACTGCGGTTCACCACTTTGTGGTTGACCACAATCGGATATTCGCCTTGCTTGAAGCTGAAGGTCTTGATAATTTCTACACCGTCAGCAGTTTTGTACACCATTGGTACATTTAACACTTTCACCGCTTCACCGTCCTGATTCTGAACGGCTTTGGCATCTTCCAGGCTATAGCTTAATTTTTCAACTTCATAGCTTGGACGACCATTACGGCTGCTGTCTGGTCCATTCAGACCAATCAGGCCTGACTGAGCGACATAGGTACGTTTGTCATCGCTTTCAAGCATTACAAACGGTGCATCACTGTCTTTATTTTTGTCATGATTGAGTAATTCAACACGAACAATATCACCACCTTTTGGATTGATCCAAAGATGATAAAGGTCAGTTTGTACTGAAATAAGCTGCTGACTTACAGGTGCAGTGGCATCTGTGGTTTGAGTCTGCTGCGCTGAAATATTTGCCTGCGGTACATCAGAAGCTGCTGTAGCGGTTTGGCCATTTGGCAAATCTGCAGACACTTCATGTGAAACCACCGCAGCCTGTTGCTGTGGTTGGGTTTCAGCATTTCCATAATCTTTTTGCCAAGCCAAAATGAGCAAATAAGCGACAACAAACATGGCCCCGAGAATTGCAATCCTGGCCCATTGTTGCATATCTATTACCCCAAGTGGTTAGAGTGATTTTGGTTCAATAAACGTTCACGAAAGGGTACAGCAATGTGACCCGTTTGAGAATCTATTTGCTGAAATGAAATAAAACGAATTGCTTTGGCCGGTACAGGGTCATAGCCCGAACCACCCCACGGATGACAACGACAGATACGTCTAGTCGCCAGCCACACACCACGTCCGGCCCCATGGATCTGGACTGCTTCCAGGGCATATTGAGAACAGGTTGGAATATAGCGACAACGTGGTCCAAGAAGCGGACTAATCGCAATCTGATAGAAACGAATCAACCAATGCAGTAAACGTACCATTGGTCATCTCTACTGATGTGGGGAGGGAGCTATTTTAGAATGCTTTTTGGCAAGGCGGTGCAATTTCTGCCAAGCAAATTGTAATTGCTGATGTAACTCTGCATTTGGCACTGTTTCAATCCCCATTTTGGGCATCACCACAATATCCAGTACAGCCAATTGCTGTTGATGCAGGCGAAAACTTTCGCGAGCAAGTCGTTTTACTCGATTTCTTTCGTGTGCACGACGCACTTTTTTCTTGGCAACAACAATACCCAAACGGCTGTTCAGCAGTTCGGACGGTTTTGCCAGAAATAAGAAATGGGGTTGATGCACTTTAAAAAGCGCACCATCAAACACATCTTTATAATCGGCAGCACAGCGTATACGAAGCTCTGTGCTGAAGCCATAAAGTGATGTCATAACACCCAAGTCGATGCAGCGTGACTGATTAAACAGTTAAGCTGTGACGACCTTTTGCACGACGGCGAGCTAATACTTGACGACCAGCTTTAGTAGCCATACGAGCACGGAAACCATGAACGCGTTTACGCTTTAATTCAGATGGTTGGAATGTACGTTTCATGTCGAAACTCCAAAAATGATCTTTCTATAAAGGTCCGCGATTTTAGTGCTCATTGCTTGAGCTGTCAATCAAAAACACGGTTTTCCTTTAAATAAGCCTGATTTTTATAAAAGGCCTTAAGTTTATCCAGGAATAGGCAATTGTACATATTCTGGCTTATTCACAAGCTATCCTATTGTTAAAACATATAAAATAAGTTATAAACAATATTATTCACATAATTATCCACAAGACCATGTGAATAAATTTATTCTCTGCAGGTTTAAATTCGAATTTAAATTTATTTCAGTTTATCCACATCCGAGCACGCTCTAATATATAAATTCAAATTTATAAATTTAAATTTATTCTTATTAGAGTGGCTTTTTTATGTGGAAAAGCAATTTTTAAATTTAAAAAACATAGACTTTGCATGTGGATAACCGTGTTTTTATATTTTTAATACATTGTGGATAACTTTATGCTATATTTTATCCACAGCTTGCGGATAAACTTATCCACACCAGCTTTTAAATTTAAATTTAAATTTAGATCTTGGTGTTTGTTTTTTGGCTAAATTCGCTCAATTTCTCATGACAGATGTGGATAACTTGGTTAGAATGGCGACCCGCTTGCAGCGGACGAATGCGTTTTAAATTTAAAATGGAATAAATAGGGGTTTTCACATGCTTTGGACGGACTGCTTAAATCGCTTGCGACAAGAGCTCTCTGGGAATGTCTTTACGATGTGGATTCGCCCATTAGTTGCAGAAGAATCAGAAGATACTTTACGTTTATATGCACCGAACCCGTATTGGACCCGCTATATTCAGGAACATCATCTTGAGCTGATCACGATTCTGGCCGAACAACTGTCTGAAGGACGGGTACGTAAAGTTGAAATCCTGGTCGATTCCCGTCCGGGCGCCATTTTATCGGCCAGTGAACAGCCGGCGACCACCACCGCTGCTTTAGAATCAACACCGGCACCGGTCAGCCGTCCAAAAAAGGACAAAGAAGAGAGCGGCAGCAAAAACAGCCGCAAGCGTCAGTTAAACCCTTTATTTACCTTTTCTTTATTTGTAGAAGGCCGTTCTAACCAGATGGCGGCAGAAACCTGCCGTAAAGTATTGACCCATCTGGGCGCTTCACAACATAACCCGCTATTTTTATATGGCCCGACCGGTCTGGGTAAAACCCACTTGATGCAGGCAGTGGGGAATGCCTTGTTGCAGGCCAAGCCGAATGCCCGGGTCATGTATATGACTGCTGAAAGCTTTGTACATGACTTTGTCAGCTCGCTACAGCAGGGCAAGGTTGAAGAATTCAAGAAAAATTGCCGTTCACTTGATCTGCTCTTGGTCGATGACATTCATTTGCTGGCCGGTAAAGAAGCCAGTCTGGTGGAGTTTTTCTATACCTTTAATGCCTTATTGGATGAATCCAAGCAGATTATTCTGACGTCGGACCGTTATCCAAAAGAACTGACTGAACTGGACCCGCGTCTGGTGTCACGTTTTTCCTGGGGCTTGTCAGTTGGGGTAGAACCGCCCGATATTGAAACCCGGATTGAAATTCTATTAAAGAAAGCCGAAAGCAGTGGCGTCGATTTACCGCGCAACTGTGCCTTGTTTATTGCCCAGCAGGTGGTCGCCAACGTGCGTGAACTGGAAGGCGCCTTAAACAAGGTGGTCGCAATTTCCCGTTTTAAAGGCACCGCGATTGATCTGGATGTGGTGCGTGAATCTCTAAAAGATGTGCTGGCGATTCGTGCGCGTACCATCAGTACCGAAAATATCCAGCGTGTGGTCAGTGAATATTTCCGTATCCCACTCAAAGAATTGGTCGGGCCAAAACGTACCCGGATTTATGCCCGTCCGCGGCAGCTGGCGATGGGGCTGGCCCGTGAACTGACCGGGGACAGTTTCCCTGAAATTGGCATGGCTTTTGGTGGTCGTGACCACAGTACCGTGATGCATGCCTGCGAGAAAGTACAAAGCCTGCGCGAAGAAGATCCAATCTTCAACGAGGACTATAAAAACCTGCAACGCCTGTTGCAAAGTTAGGCCGGTTTGGTCAAATTCTGTTCTTGCAATGCGGCATATTCTGCCGCATAGTACACTGCTAAAAAATTAATTTTTATCTTCATCATCTTCAGTTGTTAGAGGAATGTACCGTGCGTTTAAAAATCGCCAAAGAAAGCTTACTCAATGTTCTATCACATGTTGTAGGAGCGGTTGAACGTCGCCATACGTTAAACATTTTATCTAACGTGAAAGTTCAGGTGACCGAACAGGCACTGACCATTACCGGTTCCGATCTGGAAGTTGAGCTGGTGGCCAGTACGGTTCTGGCTGAAGGTGCATGTTTACAGGCGGGTGAGACCACAGTGCCGGCACGTAAACTGATGGATATCTGTAAATCTTTGCCGACTGCGGCTTTAATTGACCTGCAGATTACTGAAGATCAGCGCTGTATTTTAAAATCGGGCAACAGCCGTTTCGTGTTGGGGACTTTACCAGCCGAAGATTATCCGTTATTGGCCACTGAAAATACTCAAGGCACACAGGTAGCGGTGACTCAGCGTGAATTAAAACGTTTATTTGAAAAAACTGCCTTTGCCATGGCGGTGCAGGATGTACGTTTCTATTTGACCGGCACCTTGCTGGAAATTGATGAAAAACAGCTGCGCGCTGTGACTACCGATGGCCACCGTTTGGCATTATGTGAAACGGGTGCCTCTTCAAATGCGACACAACCGATTCAGGCGATTGTGCCACGTAAAGCTGTGGGTGAATTACAGCGTTTGCTCAGTATTGAAGATGAGCAGCTGTCTTTGTTAATTGGCCGTGAACTGTTAAATGTAACCATTTCCGTGCCGAGCCGTGACAAAGAGCAGGGCGATATTACCGTACGTTTCACCACCAAGTTAATTGACGGTAAATTCCCGGATTACCGCCGTGTGATTCCACGTGGTGGTGATAAAGTGGTGATGATTGCACATGACGTGTTCAAGCAGTCGTTACAGCGTGTGGCGATTTTAAGTAATGAAAAATTACGCGGCGTATTCCTGAACTTTAATGCAGATTCACTGCAATTACGCGCCAACAACCCGGAGCAGGATGAAGCGATTGAAGACCTGGCCGTGCAATACAACAATGCACCGCTGGAAATGTCGTTCAATGCTCAATATCTGCTGGATGTATTAGGTGCACTGGATGGTGATGATGTGGCGATGACCATGACCGAAGCCAACCAGTCGGTACTGGTGCAAGACCCAGCGCAGCAAGATCAAACCTATGTTGTGATGCCGATGCGTGTCTAAGCTTGTATGTGATCTGACACGATTATGCATATTACGCGTTTAAATATAAAACGTGTTCGAAACTTAAAAGCGGTTGCACTCGTCGGGTTGCAGCCGTTTAATGTCTTTTATGGTGCCAATGGCTCCGGTAAAACCTCGATTCTGGAAGCCATTCATTTACTAGCCACCGGTCGTTCCTTCCGTACCCATATCCCCAAAAACTATATTCAGCATGATGCCCAAGATGCGATTGTATTTGCCCAGTCGCCCACCGAAAAAATCGGCATGCAAAAACTGCTGTCTGGGGAACAACTGATTAAGGTCAATGGTGATCATATTGCCACCCAGGGGCAGCTGGCCAAACTGCTGCCGCTACAACTGATTGATCCGCAAAGTACTGATATTATCGACCACGGCGCCAAACCGCGCCGGCAGTTGCTGGACTGGATGATGTTCCACGTGGAACCAGAGTTTTATCATGCCTGGCAATACTATTCGCGGGCCTTAAAACAGCGTAACAGCTTACTAAAAACCCGGCGTCATTTAAGCCTGGCAGAACTAGAACCGTGGAACCAGATGCTGAGCCAGTATGGTGAAATGCTGCATCTGCAACGCTACAGTATTATCGAGCAGTGGCAGCACTATTTTCAGCAGGATTTACAGCAGTTGTTGCCCGATTTAAATATTCGCCTGGAATACCATCCGGGATTTCATCCGGAACCGGGTTTAATGAGCGATTTGGTCAATCATCATCAGAAAGATGTGGGACGCCGCTATACCGAATATGGACCGCATCGCGCAGATTTACGTTTAAAAACAGCGACTGGCGATGCCGATGTGGTGCTGTCACGCGGACAAAAAAAGTTATTGATCATGGCTTTAAAACTGTCACAGATTGCAATGCTACATGCGTGCAATAAGGAAACTGTGGTATTATTAGATGATCTGACAGCAGAATTAGATTTAACCGCACAACGACGTTTAATTGAGCGATTGAGCCAACTTGGTAGTCAAGTTTTTATTACCACCTTAGACCATGAATCAGTGCAGAATCACTTACATGATTTGTCTATTTCCTATCAATTATTCAATGTTGAAAACGGTACTGTTCAAGTTGTTGTGCAATAGTTTTTTATCTTTGGATAGACCAGTTTTTACTAGGGAGAAACCATGAGTTCAGAAGATCAATCTGCCACTCAAACAGAACAAACCAATGAAAAGGCTTATGATTCCTCTAGTATCAAAGTATTACGTGGCCTAGATGCTGTTCGTAAACGCCCGGGCATGTATATCGGTGATACAGATGATGGTACCGGTTTGCACCACATGGTGTTCGAGGTGGTCGATAACGCGATTGACGAAGCGCTTGCCGGCCATTGTGACGAGATTCTAGTCACTATTCATGAAGATGAATCGGTATCTGTGGCCGATAACGGTCGTGGTATTCCAACTGATATTCACCCGGAAGAAGGCGTATCGGCGGCTGAGGTGATTCTGACCATCCTGCACGCCGGCGGTAAGTTCGACGACAACAGTTATAAAGTGTCGGGCGGTCTGCACGGGGTCGGGGTATCGGTGGTAAACGCCCTGTCGAGCAAACTGGAACTGACCATTAAACGTGCCGGTCAGATTCATCAGCAGGAATACCGTCATGGTGATCCGCAATATCCATTAACTGTGGTTGGTGAAACAGAAGAGACCGGAACCATGGTTCGTTTCTGGCCAAGTGCTGAAACCTTTAGCCAGACCATTTATAATGTTGATATTCTGGCGCGCCGTTTACGTGAGCTGTCGTTCCTGAATGCCGGTGTACGTATTGTCCTGAAAGATGAGCGTATTAACCTGGAACATATCTATGACTATGAAGGTGGTCTGTCTGAGTTCGTGAAATATATTAACGAAGGCAAAAACCATCTGAATGATATTTTCCATTTTACCGTGCAGGCAGAAAATGGCATTGGAGTTGAAGTTGCGTTGCAATGGAATGATTCTTATCAGGAAAATGTACGCTGCTTTACCAACAATATTCCGCAAAAAGATGGCGGTACCCATTTAGCCGGTTTCCGTGCCGCGTTGACCCGTGGTTTAAACAGCTACATGGAAAACGAAAACCTGCTCAAAAAAGAGAAAGTGGTGGTTTCCGGGGATGACGCACGTGAAGGTTTGACCGCAATTATTTCGGTGAAAGTGCCTGATCCAAAATTCTCTTCACAGACCAAAGAAAAACTGGTGTCGAGTGAGGTAAAACCTGCGGTCGAGCAGGCCATGAATAAATCTTTCTCGGAATATTTACTGGAAAACCCGCAAGCGGCCAAATCGATTGCAGGCAAGATTATTGATGCAGCGCGTGCCCGTGATGCAGCGCGTAAAGCACGTGAAATGACCCGTCGTAAGAGCGCGCTGGATATTGCCGGTTTACCGGGTAAACTGGCCGATTGTCAGGAAAAAGATCCAGCTTTATCTGAACTGTATCTGGTCGAGGGTGACTCTGCGGGTGGTTCAGCCAAGCAAGGCCGTAACCGTAAAATGCAGGCGATTTTACCGCTAAAAGGTAAAATCCTGAACGTGGAACGTGCCCGTTTTGACAAGATGATTTCATCGGCAGAAGTCGGCACCTTGATTACTGCACTGGGCTGCGGAATTGGCCGTGAAGAATATAACCCGGACAAGCTGCGTTATCACAAAATCATTATCATGACCGATGCCGACGTCGATGGTTCGCACATCCGTACCTTGCTGCTGACGTTCTTCTTTCGTCAAATGCCGGAGCTGGTGGAACGTGGTCATATCTATATTGCCCAGCCACCGCTGTACAAGCTGAAAAAAGGTAAGCAGGAACAGTACATTAAAGACAATGAAGCACTGGAAACCTATCTGATTTCCAATGCCATTGATGAACTGGCCCTACATGTCAGCGCAGATGCACCGGCGATTCGTGGTGAAGCACTGGCTTCGGTGATTGCCGATTATCAGACCTCGCAAAAGAGCCTGAGCCGTTTAACCTTGCGTTATCCAGCCAGCCTGTTAGATGGTTTGCTGGCGCAAGAGGCGTTCAAGCTGGATCAGGCACATGATCTGGATTATGTACAGGCTTGGGGTGAGCAGCTGTGTGCCTATATCGCGGCCACTCAAAGCAGTTTACGTCCTGAACTCAGCATCGAAACCTTTGACAAAGAAGATGCGGAAGGACAGAAGTCTGCGATTTACTGGCCACGTATTACCATTTATGTGCATAACCTGCCACATGCTTATTTGCTGGATGCCGGTTTACTCGGTTCGGGTGAGTACGCACGTTTGCTGAAGAACTCGAAGAGCTGGTTTAGCCTGATTGAAGAAGGCGCGTACTTGCAAAAAGGCGAGCGCAAGATTCAGGTCAACAGCTTCCATCAGGTCTGGCAGCATATTCTGCAGGACTCACGCCGCGGCATGATGATCCAACGCTATAAAGGTTTGGGCGAGATGAACGCCGAGCAGCTTTGGGAAACCACCATGGACCCGGAAAACCGTCATATGCTGCAGGTGACCATTGAAGATGCGATTGAAGCAGACCGGATGTTCTCGTGTTTAATGGGCGATGATGTAGAACCACGTCGTGCCTTTATTGAAGAAAATGCCCTGAATGCCGATATTGATGCCTAAGGGCATGATTTAAAAAAAGCGCCTGCGGGCGCTTTTTTGATGGCACTACGGATTAGGGCGTGAGAATGATTTTGCGGCAATCCTGTTCGCGTTGATCAAAAATACGATAGCCCTCGGCAGCATCGGCCAGTTTCATACGGTGGGTAATAATCACTTCGGGGGACAGGTCGCCATTTTCAATCCGTTCCAGTAATTCGGGCAGGTACCGATGCACATGGGTCTGGCCCATCTTGAAAGTCAGGCCTTTATCAAAGGCATCGCCAAACAGGAAGCCGTGAATTGGACCGGCATAGACACCCGGCACACTGACTACTCCGCCACGGCGCACTGCGGCAATACATTGGCGCAGGGCAAAGCCGCTGGAGCCTTCCAGTTTCAGGTTGGTCATCACGGTTTCAATCATGCTGCCTTTGGCTTCAAAACCAATTGCATCAATGACCGCATCGACACCCCGATGGCCGGGAGTATTGTCAATAATAAACTCGGCCGCATCCATTTCATCAAAATTGACTGGAATCGCGCCATAGGTTTCATGGGCAAACTGCAGCCGGTAATGGTGATGATCGACTATAAAAATCTGTTCAGCGCCAAGCATCCGTGCACAGGCCGCTGACAGTAATCCCACGGGTCCGGCACCATAAATGGCTACACTGGAGCCTTTGCCAATTTGTGCATTGGTCACCGCCTGCCATGCGGTTGGCAGAATATCGGTCAGGAATAGCACTTTTTCATCTGGCAGTGAACCGGGAACTTTAAAAGGACCGATATTACCTTTGGGGATTCGCACATAATCGGCCTGTCCACCCGGCACGCCGCCATAAAGATGACTGTAGCCAAACAGCGCTGCACCCGGTGGAATCTGTTTTTTATTCAGAATGGCGCCGCGGCCCGTATTGGTATTTTCACAGGAGGCAGTCAGCTCATGTTCACAGAAAAAGCAGTGACCACAAGCAATCACAAAGGGAATAATCACCCGGTCGCCTTTTTTTACTGCCGTGACCTCGGGGCCGACTTCTTCGACCACGCCCATAAATTCATGGCCAAAAATATCGCCGTGTTCTGTGGCCGGAATTTTACCGCGATATAAATGCAGATCTGAGCCACAAATGGCAGTGGCGGTGACGCGAAGGATGACATCATCCGGTTCCTGAATAATTGGGTCAGGCACCGATTCAACTCTTACATCTCGGGTTCCATGATAGGTTAAGGCACGCATAGAATTTCCTCTCTTGGCTAGCAGAAGGCCAGACCCGTGCATTGAGCCGGCCACATTCCTCCATAATGAAAGGCGCGGCTGTAAATTTATGTATAAATAAACCGGCCAAGCTGTGTGCAAGAGAGCTTTATATTGCAGTTCAGTAAGTGCAATCAGAAGTAAAACGGAGAGGAAAACAGCTATTGGTGAGCATCCTCCTTGATCTTTTTAGAGAAAACAGACGGGCTAAAAAGAGGAGTGATCATAAAGTGGAAATAAAAAAAAGATAGCCACGGGGGCTATCTTGAGGGGATGGCTTGGGAAGAAACGGGATTAACTGTTCTGGAATGACTGTTCCAGGGTTTCCAGTTCCATCATCAGTTCCAGCATGGTTTCTTCGGCCTGTTCCAGCGTGGCTTTTAAGCTGGTCTGTTCATTCATCAGCTTGAGCAAATCTTCTTTACGCGAAGCTTCATACAGGCTGCTGTCAGCCAGCTGTTCTTCAATACTGGCCAGACGGGGCTGGATTTTTTCAATCTGGCTTTCACATTGTTCAATTTTTTTCCGCAGCGGACGGGTTTCTTCACGGCGCTGCGCCGCCAGTTTGCGCTGTGCTTCTTTATCAACTTTGGCCGGTGCGGCAGTCTTGTTGGTACTTGCGCTGGCCTGTGCCAATGCGGTTTGGGCATTGATCTGCTGCTGACGGGCCTCACGTAACCATTTGGCATAATCCTGCAAATCACCGGAAAATTCAGTACAGCGTCCGGCATGCACCAACAGCAGGTCATCACAGACACTGGCGATTAGCTGACGTTCGTGCGATACCAGTACCACTGCGCCTTCAAAGTCCTGTAAGGCCATGCTCAGGGCATGACGCATGTCTAAATCCAGATGGTTGGTCGGTTCATCCAGAATCAGTACATTCGGGCGCTGCCAGACAATCAGGGCTAAGGCCAGACGGGCGCGTTCACCGCCGGAGAAGCTTTCGCACGGCGTATCCATACGTTCGCCGCTAAAACCAAAACTGCCGAGGAACGAACGTAGGGTGGCTTCACTGATCTGTTTGTCGGCCAGACGTGACAATTGCAGCATCGGGCTGGCCTGCGCATCCAGTGCATCCATCTGATGCTGGGCAAAGTAACCAATATTCAGCAGTTCAGAGGCTTTGCGCTGGCCATTTAAAAGCGCTAAATCACCAACCAGTGATTTAATTAGAGTAGATTTACCGGCGCCGTTCATGCCCAGCAGGCCAATACGCGAGCTTGGGGTAATCTGCAGACTGATTTTGCTGGCAATACTTTTGCCCGGATAGCCAATTTCTGCCTGATCCAGAGTCAGTAAGGGTGAACTCATTTTGGTGGGTTCACGGAAAGTGAAGGTAAACGGGGTATCGACATGCGCCGGCGCCAGCAACTGCATTTTTTCCAGCTGTTTAATCCGGCTTTGCGCCTGACGTGCCTTGGTAGCTTTGGCTTTAAAACGGTCAATAAATTTTTGCAGATGTGCGCGGGCTTCAACCTGCTTTTCAAAGGCCTGTTGCTGCTGGGCCAGACGTTCGCTGCGGGTCACTTCAAAGGTCGAGTAATTGCCGGTATATAAGGTCAGTTCCTGATTTTCGATATGCAGGATATGATCGGTCACTGCATCGAGAAAATCGCGGTCATGTGAAATCAGGATTAAAGTGCCTTCATAGGCATTGAGCCAGTCTTCAAGCCATAAAATGGCATCCAGATCCAAGTGGTTGGTTGGCTCATCCAGAAGTAGTAAGTCGGAGCGGCTCATCAGGGTGCGTGCCAGATTTAAACGCATGCGCCATCCACCGGAGAAACTGGAGACATCCAGACGTAGCTGATGTTCCATAAAACCGAGACCGGCCATTAACTGGGCGGCTTTAGATGGGGCAGAATAGCCATGAATTTCATCAAAACGGCCATGTAATTGTGCCAGTTCGCTGTTACTGAGCTGTTCAGGTTGTGCCAGCTGTTTCTGAATCTGCCAGTATTCTTCATCGCCCGATAACACAAAATCCAGCGCCGGCATATCTAGGGCTTTGACTTCCTGGGCCATGTGCGCAACGGTCCAGCCCGATGGACGGGTCAGGCTGCCTTCATCTGCCCCCAGTTCTCCCAATAAGGCGGCAAATAAGGTCGATTTGCCGGCGCCATTGACTCCGGTGAGGCCAACTTTCCAACCCGGATGGATCTGCATGGACGCTTTTTGAAATAAGACACGACCACCACGGCGTAAAGAGACTTGGTCAAATTGAATCATTGGACTCACTAAACTCAGGAACAGAATGCGCCTATTCTAAAGGATGCGCTCTGGAAAACAAAAAGCTGGCGCAGTTTATTTCAGGTGCTACAGCAACACATCGAAAAAAATAATGAAAAAGCGGGCGCCGTGTCATCTATCGGAAAGCGACTATGCAGGGTTTTTTTATAAAACCAAGCCCGATATATTAAAATTTCTGATAAAAAACAAAAACAAATGTACGGTGACAAAAATGAAAAACGGAGTTTTGTTGTTGTCGACACTGGCCTTGTGTGGCGTCAGTGGCCTGGCTCAGGCCAATCCGCAGGTCTGTGTTTTTGATCTGTTGGGACGGGCCGGAGAATCCTATAAATTGCTGGAAGAATGGGCCTTGGCCAGCAAGCGCTGGGGCAGCAATGTCAGTCTGAAAGCCTATCAGGATGAAGCCCAGGTCGAGCGCGATTTTAAGGCGGGCAAGTGTGATGGTGCCTATATGACCTCAATGCGGGCGCGGCAATACAATAAATTTGCCGGTTCGATTGATGCACTGGGCGGTGTGCCAAGTAATAGCATTGCCCAGAAAGCCATTAGTTATGTGCTGGACCGGCGCAATAACCGCCGTCTGGTGACCCGGATTGGCCAGGAAACCTTTGAAGTGGCTGGCATCGGCCAGATTGGCTCGGCCTATATTTTTGTTAAAGATCGGGCCATGAACTCGGTTGAGCACATTAAAAACCGGAAATTTGCGATTCTGCATTATGATCCGGCACAAAAAATGATGGTGGAGCGGGTCGGTGGTATTGCAGTCGATTCCGATATTTCCAATTTTGTACGCAAGTTTAATCAGGGCGAGGTTGATATTGTGGCCGCACCGGCCTATGCCTTTAAACCGCTGGAAATTGAAAAAGGTTTGGGCACACGCGGCGCCATGATTGATTTTCCGGTGGTCAATGTCACGGCGGACCTGATTATCCGGCCAGAAAAATTTGCAGATGGTTTTGCAGTGCAGTCCCGGCGCTGGTTTGTCCAGCAGATTCCAAAAAACTTTGCCATGGTGAAACGTCTGGAAGCGGAAATTCCAAATAAATACCGCACCCGACTCAGCAAGGAAGATCAGGACAAATACCAGAAACTGCTACGTGATGGCCGCATCGAACTGACCGAAAAAGGCATTTATGATGGCTCAATGATGCGGGTCCTGAAACGGGCACGTTGCACGGTAGAACGTACCAATTTTGAATGTTCACTTGGTGGCGAATAGAGAAAATGGTTATAAGTTTGTAAAAAAGTGGCCGTGATGTGTAAATTTTCACCGCGCTGCCTGAAATTTTTAAGCCATTGAAAATACTGCTGATCTCTGCAATTTGTGGGTTTGAGATCAGCAGCTGTATAAATTGAATTGGTCACGATTTAAAAATATTTGGAGTAAAAGCTCTATTTTTTTAAAAACAAGTTGCTTAATATTCAGCAAGTGTATGGACACTCTTGATGAAAGACGATTCTGTAAGGACAAATACAATGAAAAAAACAATTCTCGCGCTTTCTGCGCTGGCTACTTTGGGTATGGCCAGCAATGCTCAGGCAGCCAAAGTCGATGTATGTATCTTCGATTTACTCGGCAAATCTGGTGAATCTTATCAAATGGCCCAGGAATGGGCGCTGGCTGCAAAAGGCTGGGGCGCAGACATCAACCTGATTCCCCGTCAGGATGAAGCCGTGGCCGATAATGACTTTAAAGCTGGCAAATGTGATGCGGTTTTCCTGACTGCGATGCGTGCCCGTCAGTACAATAAATTTGCCGGTTCAATTGATGCGCTGGGCGGTGTGCCAAGCAATGCCATTGCCCAACGTGCAATTACCTTTGCACTGGACAAACGTAATGCCGGCAAAATGGTTACCAATCTGGGGGGAAAAAAATATGAGGTGGCGGGAATTGCACCTTTAGGTTCGGCCTTTATTTTTGTCCGTGACAAGAATATTGATTCAATTGAAAAAGCTGCCGGCAAGAAATTTGCGGTACTGGGCTATGACGATGCACAAAAAATTATGGTGCAACGTGTCGGTGCTCAGGCGGTAATCTCCGATGTCTCTAACTTTGTGGCGAAATTTAATAATGGCCAGGTCGATATGGTTGGTGCGCCAGCCTATGCTTATAAGCCGCTGGAAATCTATAAAGGCTTGGGAACCAAAGGCGCCATGTTTAATTTCCCTGTACTGCATGTGACGGCTGATTTAGTAATTAGTCCGGAGAAATTCCCGGCTGGTTTTGGCCAGAAATCGCGTGACTGGTTCTCGAAAAATCTGCCAAAAAGTTTGGGCATGATTAAACGTCTGGAAGCAGGCATTCCAGCCAAATACAAAATGAACCTGAGCGCGGAAGAGAAAACCAAATACCAGAAACTGTTACGTGAAGGGCGGATGGATATGACCAAGCGCGGTATTTATGATGCGTCGATGATGAGCGTACTCAAACGTGCCCGCTGTTCTGTCGATAAAGCCAACTTCGAGTGTTCACTGGGCGGTGAATAAGCTTCATTTTTAAGGAAAAACAACCCGGCATCTGTGCCGGGTTGTTGCATCTGGAACCTTGTCACTTGGGCCATTGCAGTTCAGATCAAATCACGTAAGCTAATCAAAAATAATAGTTTCATCTTTGCCCAAGCCTAAAAAATAGAGATGAGTTGTTTCATCAAAGGCATACAGACAGGAGGAGCAGGAGAGCGTGATCTCCAAGGGTAAAAAGAACAAGGATGGATGCGCTAAAATAGCTTTTTAAAACATTAAACACGATTCAGTACAACTGAAAACAACAAGAACAGCGATAAAGGAAAGATCAATGAAATATTATGCTCAAGGCATCGCACTGGCTGCAGTGATGGGACTCGGTGCGACTGCAGCACAGGCCAAGCAGACAGTGTGTGTCTTTGATTTGGTGGGAAAAAGTGGTGATGTGTATGCGCTGATGCTGGACTATCAGCTGGCGGCCAAAGCCTGGGGCGCCGATATTGAACTGCGCGTCGGGCAGAATGAAGCGGTAATTGCCGAAGATTTTAAAGCCGGTAAATGTGACGGGATTAGTGTCACCGGTATGCGCGGGCGTCAATTTAACAGCTTTACCGGTTCTCTGGATGCGATTGGTGCAATTCCCGATTTAAATCTGGCGGTCAAAGTCATGCAGGGACTGGCCAGTCCGAAATTTTCCCGCTTTATGACTCAAGGCCAGTATGAAGTGGCTGGTGTAGTGCCTGTCGGTGATGCCTTTTTAATGGTCAATGACCGCAGTATTAATACCGTGGCCAAAGCTGCCGGTAAAAAAATTGCGGTCCTGGATTATGACCAGGCACAAAAAATTATGGTGCAGCAGATTGGCGCGCAGGCAGTCAGTTCAGATGTCACCAACTTCGGCAGCAAGTTTAATAATGGTCAGGTCGATATTATTGGTGCACCGGCCGCCGTGTTTAAGCCGCTAGAGCTGCATAAGGGCCTGGGCAGTAAAGGCGCGATTGTGAATTATCCGATTTTACAGGTAACTGGCAATATTATTATTCGCCCGAACAAGTTCCCGGCCGGTTTTGGCCAGAAATCACGGGAATGGGTCAAAGGTCAATTGCCACGTGCCTTTAACATCTTGGGTAAAATGAAAGCCGATATTCCGCAAAAATACTGGATGAATATTCCGGCAGCCGACAAACCGGGCTATCAGAAGATGATGCGTGAGGCGCGGATTGACCTGACCAAACGAGGTATTTATGACAAACGCATGATGAAGCTGCTGTGGCAATTCCGCTGTAAGCAGGACCCGAAAAACTTCGAATGCGGCCTACAGGATGAGAATTACAAATAATCTTGATAAAATTAGTCTGAATTGACTTTGAATTGAACATGACTGACCATATATTGGGTATGTTATACTTGATATGTGGTCTTTTCTGTTAAAAGACATTTGAATCGAACGAGGAATCCGACATGAATGCCCAAGCCCTTGTGCTGACTGACAATGCTGCGAACAAAGTACGCCAATTGCGTGACAGTGAAGGCAACCAAGATTTAATGTTACGCGTTTATGTGACCGGTGGTGGTTGTTCGGGCTTCTCTTACGGCTTTAACTTTGCTGAAAGCATGAATGAAGATGATGCTGAATTCGTGAATGGTGACGTAAAAATGCTGGTCGATTCACTCAGCTATCAATATCTGGTCGGTTCAGTGGTGGACTATTTAGAAGGTCTGGAAGGTTCACGTTTTGTGGTTCAAAATCCGAATGCCACGACTACGTGTGGCTGTGGTTCTTCTTTCTCGATTTAAGCAGAATTTTAAAATACTCAGCCCTCTATTTTGAGGGCTTTTTTAATATCTTTTTTAATATAAAGAGATTGGCCTAGACTGCGGTCAATGTTCCTAAAATCCGGTAGCCTTTGGCCCCGGTCACAGCCGGGAAATTGCCACTTTGCTGGTTGAGAAAACGCATCGCCAGCCAGGCAAAAGCAGTGGCCTCTACCCAGGTCGGGTTAATGCCTAAATCTGCCGTGGTCTGTACACTCCACTCATGTTTGCGTAAGCGCCAGCGCAGCTGTTCCAGTAAATAGGAATTATAGGCACCGCCCCCACAAACATAGACTTCACCGGTGTCCATGCCCGAGCGGTAAATGGCTTTTTTAATCGCGCGGGTGGTCAGTTTTAACAAGGTGGCCTGTACATTTTCCGGGGTATCTTCCAGTTCCTGATAGGCCAGGTCATTGCGCCAGTCGGCAATCTGTTCATCCAGCCATTCCAGGTTAAAATCTTCACGGCCGGTGCTTTTTGGCGGCTCTTTGGAAAAATATTCATGTGCCTGTAGCCGGTCCAGCAGACTGCGAATTGGCTGTCCATAAGCCGCCCAGTTGCCGTTTTCATCATAAGGCTGGCCGGTGTAGCGTTCACACCAGGCATCCATCAGGATATTGGCCGGGCCGGTATCAAAACCATAGACTTTTTCCGGCTGTCCGGCAGGCAACATGCTGACATTGGCAATCCCGCCCAAATTCAGAATCACCCGGTGGATGCTGTCATGCTGGAACACGTCCTGATGAAAAGCTGGTACCAACGGAGCACCTTGTCCACCGGCAGCCATATCACGCCGGCGGAAATCCGAGACCACCGGCAGCTGGGTTATTTCGGTAATAATATTTGGATCACCAATTTGCAGGGTAAAGCCATGTTCAGGCCGGTGGCGGATGGTCTGGCCATGTGAACCAATGGCACGAATCTGGCTGCGATCAAGCTGGTGTTCTTCAATCAGGCGGTTAATGCCATGTCCAATCATTTGCGCCAGCGCCACATCGGCCTTGCCCATCCGGTCAATTTCATTGTCATCCGGCAGGGTCAGGGCCATCAGTTCATCGCGTAAATCGGGATCGAAGCTCAGGGTCAGGGTGGCATGAAGCTGTAAAGGATCAAAAGAAGCAGCAACAATATCGACACCATCCATACTTGTGCCGGTCATTACCCCAATATAGATCGCTGTCATGGTTATTCTTAAGCCTGCAATGTGCTGAAAAAGTGTTAGTATATCGCACAAATTGAATAACTGATGTGTTTGGGTTTTGTGATGTCAAATTTCTTGCCAGCTGAAGAACAACTTGCCCTCATCCAACGAGGTACGCATGAAATTATTTCTGAAGAAGATCTTCTAAAGAAATTAAAAGAGAACCGTCCTTTAAAAATTAAAGCGGGCTTTGACCCGACTGCACCTGACCTGCATTTGGGTCATACGGTTTTAATTAACAAGCTGAAAGTGTTCCAGGATTTGGGGCACGAGGTCTTCTTCCTGATTGGTGACTATACTGCCATGATTGGTGACCCGACCGGTAAGAGCGCGACCCGTCCGCCGTTGTCACGCGAGCAGGTACTGGAAAATGCCAAAACCTATCAGGAACAGGTGTTCAAGATTCTCGATCCAAACAAAACCAAAGTGGTGTTTAACTCGGAATGGTTTGCCAGCAAAACTGCGGCCGATTTAATTCAACTGGCCTCACAGCAAACCGTGGCGCGTATGCTGGAGCGTGATGACTTCACCAAGCGTTATAACAACCAGCAACCAATTGCGATTCACGAATTCCTGTATCCGCTGGTACAAGGCTATGACTCGGTGGCTTTAGAAGCTGACGTAGAGTTGGGTGGCACCGACCAGACCTTTAACCTGCTAATGGGCCGTACCTTACAGGGCCGTTATAACCAGGAAGCACAGGTGTGTATTACCGTGCCAATTCTGGAAGGTTTAGATGGCGTCAACAAGATGTCGAAATCATTGGGCAACTATATTGGTGTATTTGATGCCCCAGGCGCGATGTACCAGAAAGTGCTGTCTATGCCGGACTCACTGATTGAGCGTTATTTTGACCTGCTCAGCTTCAAGTCTGTGGCAGAAATCCAGCAGTTACTGAAAGAAGTGGCTGAAGGCCGTAACCCGCAGGATGTGAAAAAGATTCTGGCGCTGGAACTGGTCGAGCGTTTCCACGGTGCAGAAGCTGCAGCCAAGGCGCATAAAGGTGCCGGTAACCTGATTACCGAAGGTGAATTGCCAGAAGGCACACCAGAAGTGACCATTTCACGTGGCGAATATGGCGGCGAGATTTTCATTGCTTCTATTTTACGTGCAGCAGGTTTAACCAAAAACGCAGCGCAAGCTAAAGATGCTGTCGGTCGTGGTGCAGTGAAAGTTGATTGGCAACCAGTCGATGCCTCATTCTCGGTGAAAGAAAACGTGACCTTGATTGTGCAGGCCAGTAAAAAAGCCATTGCCAAAGTCACCTTTACCGACTAAAAATGCAGTTAAGTATTTGAATTAAAAAGCAGGCTTCGGTCTGCTTTTTTTATGATATTGCTTATAAGATATTTAAATATTTAAATTTAAAAAAAACCTTATAAAAACAAGAATTAAATTTTTCCGATTGTCTTGATTTTGTCATATTTTATGTTTAAGATTTATCCGTCTAAATATGTGGTGTCTACATATCTAGAGGGTAAATTGCTATTTGATGACGTTTCATCCCCAAGAAGCGCGGAAATAGCCGAAAATAATAATGACAATAACATATGGATCCGTAAAAGATTCAACTCCGAGGGAGAGATTTTGGGAGAGATCTCTTTCTTTTTTTTATCCAAAATTTAGCCTTTGACCTGAAAAAAGCGGTTTTTTGAGCAGCTGGAGCGGTGTCTGCCCATGGTTGCCCGCTGCAAAAATCCGGCGTATAAATAAATCCGGATCATCATTTCCATATAAAAAATAAACTCGAGCCAGAGGGAGCGCATGTATTCCTATAATACCGATACCCATGATCAGCAGCTGGATGCCATTTTACGTTTCCTGTTTGAATATCAGCCGCAAAGTGAAAAGCAGTTTGCCTATCAACCGGTCAAGACGCTGTTTGAGCAATTGGAACTGTCGGCCATGTATCAGCTATTTGCCCTGATTCACGAGCAACTGCCGCGCAAAGCCAGACTGCTGTTTGCTGCCGAAGATTATCGCGGTAAACAGGCACTGGTCTTAGAGGTCATGCAGCATATTCGCGAACGGGTTTAACTATTGTCATGAAATCTTGATCGTTTTTTCATCTGCCTTACATGTTCAGGCCACAGACTCAATCAGACAATTCCAATTAAAACACTGAGTCTCAGGGTAATTGCCAGATGAATATATTGAATAAAAAAACCATATTATCAATAGCCTGTCTTTCTGTTTTCATGACAGCCTGTGGGGATAATGACCGTCATACTGCTGCACCGACGCCAGTAGTTGAGGGCAAAGCCGTTGAACTGAATATTCTGCATATCAATGACCATCACTCCCATTTAGATGAAGAGCACTGGAACTTTAGCCTGGCACAAGGGGCTGAGGAAGAAAATTATAGCGTCAGCCGGGGTGGTTTTGCCCGTGTCGCCGGTTTAATCAACCGTCTGGCAGAGGAATATCCGAATGTGATCAAACTACACAGTGGGGATGCGATTACTGGCGATCTATACTTTAACCTTTCTGAAGGTAAGGCCGATGCAGATGCCATGAATACGGTCTGCTTTGACAGTTTTGTGCTGGGTAACCATGAATTTGATGCCAAAGATACAGGCCTACAGAAATTTATTAACTATCTGGATGCCGGTAACTGTGCCACACCAACCCGTATTGTGTCGGCCAATGTGAATTTCGGCCCATCTTCGCCGCTGTATCAGACCCAGCGCATTGAAAAGTCTTTTATATTTGAACGTGACGGTGAAAAGTTTGCCATTATTGGCCTGACCATTGCTGATAAAACCAAAAATGCCTCTCAGCCGAACAGTGACACTACGTTTGCCAATGAAATTGAAGCGGCTCAACAGGAAATTGATCGCCTGAAAGCTCAGGGTATTCACAAGATTATCCTGCAAACCCATACCGGTTTTTCCCTGGATCAGCAACTGGCTGCGGCTTTAACTGATGTTGATGTAATTGTCGGCGGTGATTCACATACCTTATTAGGTCCGGACAGTTTAGAGGCGGTCGGCCTGAGTCCGAGTAGTGCGTATCCGACCCAAGCGCGAAATAAAGATGGTGATCTGGTCTGTATTGCCCAGGCCTGGCAGTACAGCTATGTAGTGGGTGATTTAAAGGTCAGGTTCAATCCGCAAGGTCAGGTGGAACAGTGTAGTGGTACACCGCACATTTTAGTGGGCGATGACTTTAAGCGTGAAAATACCGAGAGCAAACAGTTTGAAGCCTTAAATGCAACCGAACAGGCGGCGCTGCTGGAGCGTTTTAAAGCGGCGAATATTCCGATGCAGGTGGTCAGCCCATATACCGCGACCTTAAATGTGCTGCTGCCATATCAACAACAGAAACAGAATTTTGCCAGCACGGTGGTGGCTCAGGCAACCGATAACCTGTGTTTACGCCGTGTACCGGGGATACAGCGTGATACCAGCCGTTCTAGTCTGGGCGATATCTGTAACCAGAATCCGCATGTCATTGCCCATGGCGGCGATATTCAGCAGATGATTGCCGAAGCCTTCTTGCAACAAGGTAAAGTGTACTTTGATGCCGATCTGTCATTCCAGAATGGTGGTGGGGTGCGTGTGGATGTCGCGGCAGGTCCAGTCACCGTAGAGAAAATCTATCAGGTACTGCCATTTAAAAATACACTGGTCCGTTTGGATATGACTGGTGCAGAAATTAAAGCCACGCTGGAAGATGCGATTAGCGGTGTGGTCGAGCAGAGAAATACTGGCAGTTATCCATATACTGGTGGTTTACGCTGGCAGGTAGATTTAACCCAGGCCAAAGGGCAGCGTATTAGCCAGCTGGAAGTGCGTAATACAAGCGGTAGTTATGAAGCACTGGTCTTGGATCGAACCTATAAAGTGGTGACTATCGACTTCCTGGCCAATGGACAGGACTACTATAGCAGCATGAAAGAGGTGACAGGCGAGCGCCGTATGGACGTGGGCCTTGATTATGCCGAAGCGTTTTTACAATATGTGGAGCGTTTACCGGGAACAACCGGACAAAAAGCGCTCGGTAAATTGCCAACAGCGGATTACAGCACGCAGAAATTTACTGAATAAGATAAAAAGAAAGACAGCAAAAAATCCCGTTCGCGGGATTTTTTCTTTTGAATTGTGCAAAAAATAAGTGAAAAACCGGTTTTTTTAGCTGTTTCGTAGAAAAAAGATACATACGTGAAAAATAAAGTGAATTGGGGCTTGCAATGATTCTGAAATCCTCTAGAATGCACCCCATACCGACGAGATACACGGTGATGAACGAGGCGGATAGCTGAGTTGTCGAGTGTTTTGAGTCCAGCTTCTGGCACTGACGAGGTGTTGGAAAGATCATTAAGAGATTATGA
>NZ_VPBR01000014.1:0-53485 GCF_013418645.1 Acinetobacter sp. YH12132 | reverse complement strand
GCTCATGAAATACGGTATTCTGATGTGACAAAACCTGAATCCTGGTCGTTAAAGTGTTTGTTTGCACTCATATTTTAACTGTTAGGACTCAGGTTTTTTATTTAAAGCAAACTATGGGACAGCAGTGGTGGCAAGCCACCTCTTTTTTGGTTCAGCACTTAGAAGTTATAACGTGCCATTACACCAATACGATTATCTTTACCTGTTTGGCCATCAGCTGTTTCACGTTCACCGTAAACATATTCAGCACCCAAGGTAATTGGTTGTACCGGGTTATACATGACATTTAACCAGCCTTGCTGTAATTCGTCATTTTCTTCACCTACAGCATCATCAAAGAAGACTGCACCATAACCTAATGTACTACGAAGTTTTGGTGTAATTTTCAAAGTAGCGCCTAAAGTAAATGCATCAAATTCTTTTAAGTCGATGTCATTACCATCTACTGAATAACGCTCATTCCCATTGGTGTATAGAATAAACTTGTCATCACCCGTTACATGAGAGTAGTCGGCATTTAAAGTTAAGGTTTCAGTTGGTTTAAAGTTTACACCCGCAGCCAAGCCCCAGCCAAAATCTGTTTCGTCAGCTACATCACGCGCACGAACTTCCTGGACCAGCGCTCGACCTGTCAGCGTACCTGCACCTTCAGCAAATTTATGTGCAACTTTTGCGGTTGCTGCCGGCAGTCTGTTATCGTCATGTCCTTTTTCTAAACCAACAAAATAAGTCGTGTCTGCATTAATTTTGTCGCTATAACGCACTTGTGGTGTACGGTAAGTACCAATACCGAGTGGTGAGTTAAAGTCCAGCATTTCAGGTGTAGTTTCACCGGAAAGGAAGGATGAAGTGGTTTGACCCAATAACCAGTTGTCCATAGTTAAGTAAGCGTGGCGAATACGTACGCTGTCATTAGTACCACGGAAATCAATCTCAATTTTACCGCCGACATCTTTCCCTGCGACTGGACCTTTAAAGTCTAAACCAAGGCGTGTAGTGGTTGCGGTTGAATCAAAACGGTCTTCAGTTGCGTTATTGTCATCGCCCAAGCTAACGGCGTGGATACGGTTAAAAATTCCATTACCACCTTCAATTTGATACGCAGCATCCCCACGCACAAAACCGTACAGATTGACTTCAGCACCACCTTTCGACTTTAAGGAAAATGGTGAAGCCGATTTTGCTGCAGGTGCCGGTTGCGCCTGAACTTGCTGGATCTGGACTTGTTGCTGTTGCTGAACCTGTTGCTGCTGTTGAATTAAAGCTTTGAGTGCTTGTACTTCCTGGCGTAATTCTTGAATTTGTTGTTGTTCAGTGCTTGCTGCCTGTACCGTAGAGGCCATTGCTGCTGTAATTGCGACCGCTAATGTTTTTGTGATAAGTGAAGTTTGGATTTTACGATCCATGGGTTTCTCCAGAGTAAAAAATAATGCGCATCCGTGCTCTTTTAAGACATTTTAAATACTGACTCAGATGGCAAGCATCCCTGATTTAAATGTCATTTAATCATCACACTTTTGCTATTTATCAAATAATTAAAAGTCTTATTGATAAAGAATTACACAAAACTGTAATCGTTTTATGCTTTCAATCTAACAATTAATTTATTTTATTAAAATCACTTTTAACGTATAAGGATAAAGGACTGATCAATTTTTCTAATTCTCATTTGCAAAAATATCGAATTATCATGGTTTTATCGAAAAGCAAAAGTTACCCACCCGGTTAAATATTAGACTATTGTATATAGCAACAGTTGATTAGAACATAAACATTTTAAGGGATTTTTCATGGATAAAGGACTAGTACAACTGGTCGATCAGGCCATTAGCTCGCGTCATTCAGTGCGCGCCTTTTTAGATCGGCCGGTCGATCCGCAAATGATTAAAGATATTCTAAGCGTGGCCAGCCGCGCACCATCCGGCACCAATATTCAGCCGTGGAAGGTGTATGTAGTGACCGGTCAAAAGCGTCAGGAACTCATTGATCGGGTCTGTCAGGCACAAACTGAACTGTATTTGCATCCTGAACGTGCGGCCGATTATCAGGCCACCTTTTCCTATTATCCGGAACAATGGTTCTCGCCGTTTATTGAGCGGCGCCGTGAAAATGGCTGGGGGCTGTATGGCCTGCTCAATATTGAAAAAGGCGAAAAACAGAAGATGGCCGCGCAGCATCTGCGTAATTTTCAGCTGTTTGATGCACCGGTAGGCCTGTTTTTCACCCTGCATCGTGACCTGGAAATTGGTTCGAAAATGGATCTTTCAATGATGATGCAAAACGTGATGATTGCCGCCAAGGCACGCGGGCTGGACACCTGCCCACAAGCAGCCTGGAATAGTTTTCATCGTATCGTGCTGGAGGTCTTAAATGCCCCGGCCGATGAAGAACTGGTCTGTGGTATGGCCTTGGGTTATGCCGATCCTGAGCATATTGTAAATAGCTTTATTACCCCGCGCGTACCGGTCGAAGAATTTGCCGTATTTGTAGAATAATTGTTTAGCTACGGCCCTCACGCTGCAACAGCTGAAAGAGCAAAGAAGAAAACGCTCTGGTTTCTTCTTTTTTCTTTTTTTAAAGATAAATCTGGTTTAGGCAGTTTTTAATTTCCGCTCCCGATGCATAATGTACATCGCACTCCCCCCAATCAGAATAAACAGTAGCATCACACTGCCCATATTTAATAAAGCATCCCAGATCAGCACATTCAGCATTAAGCCGCCAATTAAACCGCAGCTAAATTGCATACTGCCCATAATCGCGCTGGCTGTACCGGCACGGGCGCCCTGCTCCGACATTGCCAACGCCATGGCATTGGGGCCGGTAAAACCAATTCCGGCCACGGCTAAAAACAGCCCGGCAAAAACCACAGCAATCGGCGCATGGCTCATCAGCCCGGCGATGACCAGAATTAGCGCACCAGTACCCTGCACCGTACCGCCTATTTTTAAACGGGTCATTAAAGAGCTGCTAGTTGCCAAATGCTTGTTTAAGGTCGAGGCCAGCATAATGCCGACGGCATTGGCACCAAAGGCAATCGAAAACTGCTGCTGGTTCAGGCCATAACCATCCATCAGAACGGCGGCAGAACTGCTGATATAACAGAACATCGCCCCGCCGGTAAAACAGCCAGCGATCATCGGTAAATAAAAACTGCGGTCCTTAAAAATCGCCAGATAGAGGGTCAGTACCTGATAGAAATTCAATTTCAGACGGCGCTCTGGCGGCAGGGTTTCCTGAAAGAAAAAATGAACACACAACCAGCAAACTAAACTCATGATGGCCAGACAGACAAAAATCGCCTGCCAGTCAAAAAAGCTCAGGACGATGGCCCCCAGACCCGGCGCAATAATGGGCGCAATGGCGGTCACAATCATCATGCTGGAAAAAGCCTGCGCGGAGGCCTGCATATCCAGCCGGTCACGAATTGCCGCACGGGCAATTACCACCCCAACACAGCCCCCTAAGGCCTGCAACACCCGCGCCGCAATCAGGCTCCATTCATCCTGGGCATAAACACAGAGCAGACTGGCCAAAAAATACAGTCCCAAACCAAAATACAGTGGGGTTTTACGGCCAATCCGGTCACTTAAAGGACCATAAATTAACTGTCCAATTGCCAGGCCCAGAAAATAAGCCGGCAGACTGTTGGCCACCATTTGCGTGCTGACGCCAAAATCATCTGCCATTTGAGGCAAGGCCGGCAGATACATATCAATTGATAGCGGACCAAGCGAGGTCAGCAAAGCCAGCAGTAAAATCCAGGAAGATGGATACTGCTGCTGCGGGCTTGCACTGGCATGGGAATCGGACATATTCATATTTCTTTTTTAAATGACTGATTTAAAGACAAGGTACACAGTCCATAGTATTATTTCAGAGTACTGAAAGTGAAGTTTCACATAATTGCTGCCCGCTGCATAGCATCTGGCTTCGTTTAAGGAACAGTCTTGAAATCCTGGCTCACACGTCTCAAACACTTTGCCTACAACACGGCCTTTATCTATAACATCCGGATGATGATCGCCTTTGCCGGCACCGCCTTTGTTCCTTATCTGCTCGGCTATCAGCTGGCCACCATTCCGCTAACCTTGGGCGTGGTCGCAGCCGGTTTAAGCGATATTGATGACCGCTTCTCTTTAAGAATCCTGAACCAGACTTATACCTATATCGGCTTTTTTATTACCGCCGCCTCCATTCAGCTGCTGTTTCCACATCCGGTGCTGTTTGCCATTGGCCTGATTATCTCCTGTATCGGCCTGATTCTGCTTGGTTCTCTGGGCCGGCGTTATGCCACCATTGCCTATGGCTGTCTGGTGATTTCGGTTTATGCCATGCTCGGCGTGGACCTGTTTGAAGACTGGTACACCCAGCCAGCCTTGCTGGTGGTTGGTGCAGTCTGGTACGGGCTGATTTCCACCATCAGCTTTTTACTGTTTCCGGTACGGCAGCTACAAGACAAACTTTCGCAAAGCTATGCCTCGTTAGGCGATTTCCTGTTTGCCAAATCCAATCTGTTTGATGTCGATATGACCCCCGGCAGCTATCAGCAAAGCCTGATTGACCTGTCAATGGAAAATGGCAAGCTGATTGGCCTGTTTAATGAACTGAAAACCGCGCTACTGACCCGTTTAAAAGGTGACCGTGGCCAGAAAGACACCCGCCGCAGCCTGCAGTATTATTTTATTGCCCAGGATATTCATGAACGCGCCGACTCCGCGCATATTGACTATCAGAAACTGGCCAAAATTTTTGAGCACAGCGACATCCTGTTCCGTTTCCAGCGCATTCTGGCGATTCAGGGCAAAGCCTGTAAAGATTTAAGCGAAAGCATCCTGAAGCGTGAACCCTATATTCACAGCAAACGCTTTAAACATGCCTTTGAGAACCTGAAACATTCGCTACAAAAGCTGCGCAGCGAACAGCAGTATGATCAGGTCTGGGTCAATGCCCTGTTTGCCCTGTATCAGAACCTTAAATCTATTGACGCGCAGTTACGCAACCTGGAAACCGAGCGTTATATCAAGCTGGATAAAACCAAACATATTGAAAACCAGCTTAAAGATGATGACCTGAAAGGCTGGGATGATATGGTCATCCGCATCAAGCAGCATTTAACTCCGGAATCGGTGCTGTTCCGGCATGCCATTCGATTATCGGCGGTGCTGCTGATTGGCTATATTTTTGTCCAGGTCACCAATATTGAATACGGCTACTGGATTTTACTGACCGCACTGTTTGTGACCCAACCCAACTTTAACGCCACCAAACGCCGCTTACGCCTGCGGATTGTCGGCACCCTGGTCGGGATTCTGGTCGGTTATAGCATCTTATATTTTATTCCGTCGGTCGAAGGTCAGCTGTTGCTGCTGGTAGTCAGCGGAATTCTGTTCTTTGAATTACGCAGTAAGCAGTATGCCCAAGCCACCGCCTTTATTACCATTCTGGCGCTGATTAACTTTAACCTCGATGGCATGGGCTTTGCCGCCGCCCTGCCGCGTATGATTGATACTTTAATTGGCTGTGCACTGGCCTGGTTTGGCGTCAGCTTTATTTTCCCGGACTGGAAATTCCGCCGTTTACCGCGCACCATTCGCCGTGCCTTAAATGCGCAGTGTGATTATCTGACCGAAGTGATCGAGCAATACAAAACCGGGCGCAATAACGGCCTGACCTATCGCGTGGTACGCCGTGCAGCGCATAATACCGATGCCGAACTGGCCTCGCTCATTTCTACCCTGGCCACTGAACCGGATTTTGATGCCTCGCAAAAAGCCCAGGCTTTTGAATTGCTGTGCCTGAATCATACCTTTATCAGCTATATTGCCGCGCTGGGGGCACACCGGGAAAAAATTGAAGATCCGGAGATTTTAACCCTGCTGGATAAAGCGTTGGAAGATATTCGCGGTGCCTTGCTGAACGATGAAGTACCGGATCTGTCTTCGCAAAATATGCTGCATACCATCCGGCAGCGTTTAAGTCAAAATCATCAGGAAGATCAACAGGGATTGATTATTTTGCAGCAGTTATCGCTGATGCTGACCATCCTGCATCAACTGAGTCAGCTAAAGCAGAGTTTAAGCCATGACCGTGATCAGGATGCCACCGAACTGGCCTCGTTATAATTCGGATGATTTTGCAACAATAGACTCCTGAAATGCTGTAATTAATGCTAAACTTTTCTGAGTTTGAAATTTGTTAGTTCCACTATGACCGCGAAAAATTTATACGCTTATACTTTACAGCCTGTGAACTACGACATTAGCGAAGCCGAGCAGCGTCATGCCCAGCTTTTAATTTGGCGTAGCACCAACAAAATTGGCACCAAAGCCTGGGCGATCATGGGCATTATTACGGCCCTGTCTATTCTGGGGATTATCCTGATCAAGAACTATTCCACCATTTTCTGCTGGGTAGCTCTGGTCTGTGTGGTGCTGTACTTCCTGATCCGTAAATTCGGTCTGGAATGGTATGCCAAACGCAAAATGAATGAATTTCCGGTACAGGAAATTAAAGGCATCCGTCTGGGCGTGCAACCGCACGGCATCATCATGCGTCAGCAAATGGGCCTGCAAGAAGGCATGGGCGCGATTAGCTGGAAAGATATTTATGAATGGTATTCTACCCCGGATTTCATTCTGGTGAACTTTACCGTCAAAGGTCAGCAAGGCGCTTATATCTTGCCAAAACGTCTGGATTCTAAAAACTTTTCTTTTAAAACCATTCGTAAGCACCTGCTTGAATCTGTAGGTGAGCCAAAACAGCTTTAAGCCTGTAAGCTCAAAAAAACCTCCACCCTGCTGGAGGTTTTTTTATCCGGTTTGTACCAATCTAAATGATAATGAGAATAAATATTATATTCAAACTCTATTCCATCTCGCTATTCTTCAGTTATAATTTCGCCCATTGTTCTCTTCACACTGCTGCTGTATTGCTATGCTTAAAAAAATATTTTTCCAGCTGCACTGGTTCCTTGGAATTAGTGCGGGCCTGATTCTCGCACTGATGGGTGTTACCGGTGCGATTTATTCCTATGAACAACAAATTCTAAAATGGATGAATCCGGACAGTTATACCGTGCAGGTCGAAAACCGGGCCAAGCTCACCCCGGCGGAAATCTATCAGCATTTTCAGCTGACTCAACCTGAAACCAAAATTAATAGCATTACTATCGCCTCCGATCCGGCAGCATCTTCGAGTGTCAATATTGCCAAAGAAGGCGCACGTCGCGGCCAGAATGTGCTGATTAACCCCTACAGCGCAGAAGTGTTACCCGAGATTAAAGGCCGTGAATTTTTCCAGTTTATCCAGCAGTTACACCGTAACCTGACCGTTGGCCCTGTCGGCAAGCAGATTACCGGCGCCTGTGCCTTGATGCTGATTTTCTTTGTCTTGAGTGGTCTGTATCTACGCTGGCCGAAAAAGCATTCGGTAAAACAGTGGTTCTTTGTGAAGCCGAAACTTAAAGGCCGGAACTTCATCTGGGATTTACACGCCGTTGTCGGCACCTGGGTGGTGATTTTCTACCTGATTCTGGCCTGTACCGGTCTGTACTGGTCCTATGACTGGTGGCGTAATGGCATGTTCAAGGTGCTGGGCGTAGAGCGTCCACAACCGCAAATGCAGGCCAATGCCGCGCCGCAAGGTCAGCGTGGTGCGCCGCAAGGCCGTGAACGTGGCGAAGGTGCTGCGCGTGAAGGTCGTGGTGAGCGTGCGGAAGGACTGGATTCGCTGCAAATGCAGGCTGTATTAAACCAGACCTGGACTGGCGTACAGGCACAACTGGGACGCGACTACTCAACCATGACCCTGAATCTGCCCAAACAGGCCAATGGTGAAGTCAGCCTGAACTTTGTCGATGCAGTACCGCAGCATGAACGTGCCCGCAATAGTGCAACCTATAACTATCAGACGGCCAGCCTCACCGACATCAGCCTGTATGAAGATAAAAAGCTCAATGAAAAAATCATGAGCAGCATGTTACCGGTTCACCGTGGCAGCTTCTTTGGTCCGGTGTACCAGTTCTTTGCCATGGTCGCTTCCCTGCTGATGCCGCTGTTCTTTGTCACCGGCTGGATGCTGTATCTGAAACGTCGCAAGCAGAAGAAACTGACCCAGGCAGCACGGAATAGCGCAAGCGCCGTCACGGTTGATCCAAATGCCAAACCGTGGCTGATTGCCTACGCCACCCAAACCGGCGTGGCTGAACAGCTGGCCTGGCGTACTGCGACCAGTTTGCAGGAAGCGCGTCAACCAGTGACCGTGAAACCGGTACAGCAATTGAGTCTGGAAGATCTGCAATCGGTAGAACAGGTGCTGTTTGTAGCCAGTACCTATGGTACCGGTGAAGCACCTGATTTAGCCTCCAGCTTTGACAAGAAAATCCTGAGCAGCTCGGCCAATTTACAGCATCTTCGTTATGCGGTACTGGCGCTGGGCTCCAGGGAATATCTGGACAGCTACTGCAGCTTTGGTCATAAAATTGATCAGTGGTTACAACGCAATCAGGCGCAGCCTCTGTTTGCCACCATTGAAGTGGATAATGCCAGCAATGAAGATATCCAGCGCTGGAATGCGGCACTGGCCCAAACCACCCAGCTTGAATTGCAAGGCATGGACATTCACAAGACCTTTGACAGCTGGATTCTGAAACAGCGTGATCTGCTCAATCCGAACAGTCTGGGGGCACCGGCCTATAATATCGAGCTGGCGCCACAACACGAAGCGCACTGGGAAGCCGGTGATATTGCCGAAATCCAGCCGGGGAACAGTCCTGAGCGTCTGGCAGCCTTTATGCAACAGCATCAGATTCAGCCGGGTACCCTGCTAGATTCGACCGGTGAACCGATTGAACAGGCACTCTGGGACAAAGATCTGACGGTTGAAATCGAGCCGTTTGCCAATCTGGAACATTTACTGGAACAGTTACCGACCCTGCCTGCACGTGAATATTCGATTGCCAGCATTCCATCGCAGCAGATTCTGCGTCTGGTGGTCCGTCAGCAATCCGATGCCCAAGGTCAACTGGGTCTTGGTTCGGGCTGGCTCACCCAACATGCGCCGCTACAGAGCAGTATTGCCCTGCGCATTCGCACCAATGAGTCGTTCCACCTGATTGATGACAACCGTCCAATCATCTGTATTGGTAACGGGACTGGTATTGCCGGACTGATGAGTCTGTTACAGGCACGTATCCGTCATGACTATACCCAGAACTGGCTAATTTTCGGTGAACGTCAGCGCGCACATGACTTTTTCTATGAAAATATTGTGTCTGCATGGCAAAGCACCGGCATGTTGCAGCGTCTGGACGTGGCCTTCTCGCGTGATCAGGAACAGAAAGTTTATGTACACCATAAATTGCGTGAACAGGCCGAAGAACTGCAACGCTGGATTGAGCAAGGTGCCGTGATTTATGTCTGCGGCAGTATTGATGGCATGGCCAGCGATGTTGACCAGACCCTGATTGAACTGCTTGGTGAAGCGACGGTGGATCAATTACGCAGCGAAGGCCGTTACCGCCGTGATGTCTACTAAGTTTCGCTAACTGGCTGAAAACTAAAACTGAAAAAACCGGACTTGATGTCCGGTTTTTTCATCTTGATCTTTTATAATCTGCAGATACATCACGCTATTTATGATTATTCCGCCATGCAGAGTCACAGCCACGCCCCACTGAAACGTATCTTTAGCCTGATGGCTGCAGTTCTACTGCTGGCCAATGGTTTGTGGTTGCTCAGCCTGAACAGCTTTCACTTTGGTACCCTGCTGCCGATGCTGCTCGGTGCAGCACTGTTCATTTATGCCTTGTGTTATGTTCCGCTACAGCGCTGGATTCGACAGCGCCCGATCTATCAACAAGGCTGGCGTTTAGTATGGGGTGCTTTCTGGGTCTGGCTACTCAGTGTGGTACTGTTCTTTGGCTACTTACACTGGCAAAGCCTGCATAGCCAGCCCAATCCGAATACGCAGGCGATTCTGATTTTAGGCGGGGGAATCCAGCACAACCAGCCAACGCCAACCTTGGCCAAACGCCTAAATGCAGGTGCCACGTTGGCCAAGCAGCTGCCACAAATTCCCATTATCGTCAGTGGTGGCGCCGCTTTTGGGAATCAGTGGACCGAAGCCGAAGTGATGGCGCACTATTTAACAGAGCAGCATCATCTTCCGAAAACACGAATTCTATTGGAAGCACGCAGTACCAGTACCGCTCTGAATTTCCACAATTCCAAGGCCTTGCTGGTACAACACGATATTCAGCTCAGTGATCCGATTGCCGTGGTGACCAGTGATTTTCATTTACCGCGTGCGCTGGCGATTGCCCGCAAACAGGGCTATCAGCAGCCCTTGCCCTATAGCGCTCCTACACCACTCTATATTCGCTATAACTCCTGGTTACGCGAATATTTTGCTTATGTAAGTGGTTGGCTACTCAATGAATATTAATACCCAATAAATATTAATTAAGGCGAATAGAACGTGGCGAAGGCAGTTGCAGGTTTTTATAAACCTCAGGTTTTTGCAAATAAATCTGGTAAAGATAGTTTTTAATATCCAGCAGCAGCTTTTCCGGTGCTACCAGCACATTCTGCCCTTCAGGACTAAGATTCATCGACACCAGTGTGCTTTCCTGCCTTAAAAATGGCAGGACTTTTTCAATAAAATCTTTAAAGCTGACTTCCTGAATATCGTAATTTTCCCAGTTGTCTTTGACCAGCAGTTTGGCCAGACTTTTATTTTGCCAGACCGCAAAAGCGCGCTGTCCGGTGGGTGTGGCACATAAGGCCCAGCCGTCATGATACAGCGCAAACACTTGTCCCTGGCTGACCATGATTTCAATAAACTGTTTGTAAATATCTTGAACGTTATAGCTTGAAGTTTGAGATTTAGACGCGGCCTTGCGTTGATATGGATTGCGCATAGATCATCCAGTCCATTTTATTGTTTTATAATGCTGGGATTCTATGGAATATTTAAGATTTAGGCAAGAAAGATATGGTGGGCGCTGACGGGATCGAACCGCCGACATTCTGCTTGTAAGGCAGACGCTCTACCAACTGAGCTAAGCGCCCTGAAGAGTAAAAAATAATATATTATTTTTTACGACGCAAGACCAACGAAGTGTGTAGTCTTGGTAATTGATCACATTTTTCACATCAGGGCATGAAAAAATGGCGCAGCGGACGGGGCTCGAACCCGCGACCCCCGGCGTGACAGGCCGGTATTCTAACCAACTGAACTACCGCTGCAACGGTAATTGCGTAAGCAATTAAGGTCTTTTAAGCTTTACAGCTTGAATATGGTGGGCGCTGACGGGATCGAACCGCCGACATTCTGCTTGTAAGGCAGACGCTCTACCAACTGAGCTAAGCGCCCTGATTAAGATTGTCAATCTTGATTCAACTATAAGCTCAGGAAACTTATAGGGCTATTCTTTGAGATGGCGCAGCGGACGGGGCTCGAACCCGCGACCCCCGGCGTGACAGGCCGGTATTCTAACCAACTGAACTACCGCTGCATCGCAAAAGAATCATGGTGGGCGCTGACGGGATCGAACCGCCGACATTCTGCTTGTAAGGCAGACGCTCTACCAACTGAGCTAAGCGCCCTCAAAAGCGTTTTATGTAAATGGCGCAGCGGACGGGGCTCGAACCCGCGACCCCCGGCGTGACAGGCCGGTATTCTAACCAACTGAACTACCGCTGCACTTACACAAAGTCACTATTGTGGTTCAAACGAATATTAAAGAAGCTTAAGTGGCGCAGCGGACGGGGCTCGAACCCGCGACCCCCGGCGTGACAGGCCGGTATTCTAACCAACTGAACTACCGCTGCACGTAAGAATCTTTAACGTAAAGGCTTGGTGGGCGCTGACGGGATCGAACCGCCGACATTCTGCTTGTAAGGCAGACGCTCTACCAACTGAGCTAAGCGCCCTTAACGTCTTCATCGTTTGTGAGGTGCATTATAGAGAATCTTTACCGCCTGTCAAACGCTTTTCTGCCAGTTTTCACTTTTTTATGACTGAGTGATTAAAAAATAAGTGATTCGCTAGAAAAACAAACAAATTCTGTATGTTATTTGACTTTATTCAAAAAATTTTATTTTTAGCCCACTAGGGAATAGAAGAAATTTCTTGCAATTACCCCCCTGCTCGCCTGCACATTTTTATTTTTTCCCTGTGAAAAATGGCAGCAAAATTCAGGCTTAAGTCTTATGGCTGGGGTTCAATGGCCAAGGGACTAAAATCCAGCCGCTCTTCAGACAGATACACCAATGCCTGTTCTGGAATCAGCTCGAACAGCTCGATAATGTCGCGATTGCGCATCCGGATACAGCCATGTGACTTGGGAATACCCATCGGTTCAGTATCTGGCGTGCCATGCAAATAAATATAACGTTTAAAGGTGTCACAGCCAGCGCCCTGGTTAAAACCATCCTCCAGCCCTGATAGCCATAAAATACGGGACAAAATCCAGTCACGTTCAGGAAACTGTTCGGCCAGCTCATCATCATAAATTTCACCCGTCGGCTGACGGGCAATAAACACGGTATTTTCCGGCGCATCTGCACCAAACTTGAGGGCCACCTGATGCCAGCCACGCGGGGTTTTGCCACTATTTTCCGCTTCACCAATGCCCTTTTCACCGGTAGACACCACATACAGTTTATTGTGTTTTGGTAGATATAAGGTCTGCTCAGATAAATCGACCAGAATATCTGCAGCATGTAGAGGGTAGATCATTCTTGCTTTACCTTTGGTGGAGTGACAACAACAGGTTCAGGGCGTAGCCATAACCAGATTGCCACCACAAACATGGTCAGGTTGGTAAAAATTTTGACTGCCAGCGGAGCCGTGGTAAATAACATGATGCAGGCACTGATCAGCATCATGATGGTGGCAAACCATTTGGCTTTACGTGGTACGGTACCATTGGCACGCCAGTCTCTTAAGGTCTGGCCATATTTGGGATGGTTCAACAACCAGGCATCCATTTGCGGCCAGCCTTTGGATGCGGCCCAGGCCGCTAAAATCAGAAAGACTGTTGTTGGCATACCGGGCAACACTGCACCAATGAAGCCGAGGATGACAAAAATCACCACCAAACTTCGCCAAAACAATACTCTCATACCGCAACCCTACCCGTCGAATTGCGCTAGTATAAAGTGTTTTTAAACTTTTCTTCGTTGTAATTCTGCTGTTTAACCATGGATTTACTGATGTCGCCTAACACCTTTACTGATATTTCTGCTGAACCCTGGTTAAATTTCCGCAATCCGCTGGTGCGGCAACTGGCCTTTAGCGTGGCCAGTCCCAACATTTTACAGCAGCTGCCACCAGCACTGGAGCAGCGTTATGGCTTTGATTTTCATCCTACAGACTGCTGGTTACAGCACTTTGATCATTATCAAAGCCGGCTGAAGCATTTAGACCAGCATCCGGCTGCACTGGAAGATTTTTTAAGCCAGCTCAAAAGTACCCGGCTAGGGCTGCGGTTTGAAATGCTGCTCTGGTTCTGGCTGACCGAGCGTGACTATCATCCTTATGAATTGCTCGGGCATAGCATTCAGATAATTGATGGACCACGCACCACGGGCGAACTCGATTTTCTGCTGCTAAATCATGACCACCAGCAAATTGAACATTGGGAAGTGGCGCTCAAATATTATCTGGCCGAACGTGATTTGAGTCTGCCCTACTGGTATGGGCTGAACCGCAGCGACACCTTATTACGCAAGTTAACCCACTTTACCCAAAAGCAGTTTCAGTTTCAGCAGGCCCAAGGTCATACCATTCAACAGCGCTTTGCCGTGTTAAAAGGCCAGCTGTATCTGCCTGAACATGCTACTGCACAGGCTCTTCCTGACTGGGTCAATCCCGAGCGCAGAATTGGCACCTGGGGCCAGCATTTGCCGAAAAATCATCAGGATTTTTACCGACTGCAACGGCATGAATGGATTTGCCCACATGCCAGTCCAAGCAGTTCAGCCAACGCATTCTGGAGCAATGGCTTATATCTGAATCAGGATCAGTCAGCATTTTATATGTATCGTAACCCGGTGCTGATGGATGCCTATTATCAGCACTATTGGACTAAAAGCCTATCTTTGAACAACATTTAATTACTCAACCACAATCAAAGCACTATATTTTTTTGGCTGTATATTTCTTACTCTAATTTTCACATCAGAATAATTTATGCTTAATGATACGGAGATGATGATGAAAAAAATTCTAGCGACTTCATTACTAATGATGTTTGTTCTGACTGGTTGTAATACAGTAAAAGGTCTAGGTGAAGATGTCTCTTCAGCAGGTAATGCGGTAAGTAATACGGCTGAAAAAACTCAGGATGAAATCCGTCAATAATCAAATTTCAATGCAAATTCCCGGCAAAAACCTTATCTCCTGATAAGGTTTTTTTATATTAAAAACTCCCCTTCTCGGCATGATTCCCCTATTATAGGGGCAAATTTTTTGCATGATTCCAAAGCCATGAACCACTCAGATACGCTCGAGCTCAGCTTACAGTTATTACGTCAACCTTCCGTAACACCTGTTGATCATAACTGCCAAGACATCATGGCGGAACGCTTAAAAAAGATTGGCTTTAATATTGAATCAATGCGTTTTGAAGATGTCGATAATCTTTGGGCGCGTAAAGGCACAGAAGGCCCGGTGTTCTGTTTTGCCGGTCATACCGATGTGGTCCCTACCGGTAGTTTAGATGCCTGGCATTCTGACCCGTTTGCTCCAGAAATTCGTAATGGCAAGCTCTATGGCCGCGGCAGTGCCGATATGAAAACAGCATTGGCAGCCATGGTAGTGGCTTCAGAACGCTTTGTGGCCAAACATCCAGATCATAAAGGCTCAATTGCGTTCTTAATTACCTCAGATGAAGAAGGCCCATCCATTAACGGTACCGTGAAAGTGGTTGAAACCTTAGAAGCACGCAATGAAAAAATGGACTGGTGTCTGGTCGGTGAACCATCAAGTACCCATCGTCTGGGTGATATTGTCAAAAATGGCCGTCGTGGTTCATTAAATGCGGTATTAACCGTGAAAGGCAAACAGGGCCATGTGGCTTATCCGCATCTGGCGATTAACCCGATTCATACCGCCTCTAAAGCGCTGGCTGAACTGTGCGAAACCGTTTGGGACAATGGCAACGAATACTTCCCGGCCACCTCTTTCCAGGTGTCGAATATTCAGGCCGGTACCGGTGCAACCAACGTGGTACCAGGTACCATGACCGTGACCTTTAACTTCCGCTACTCGACTGAAGTGACTGCTGAGCAGCTCAAAGCCCGGGTACTGGAAATTCTGGACCGCCATCAACTGAACTATGACATTCAATGGACACTGTCCGGTTTACCATTCCTGACCCCAGTTGGTGAACTGGTCAATGCCGCCAAAAATGCGATTCGCAATGTGACCGGTGTCGAAACTGAACTGTCGACTTCGGGCGGAACATCAGATGGCCGCTTTATCGCGCCAACCGGTGCGCAAGTGCTGGAACTGGGTGTGCTGAACGCGACCATTCACCAGATCAATGAACACGTGAATATTGATGATTTAGAGCCACTGGCTGAAATTTATGAGCAGATTCTTGAAGGCCTGCTGACTTAATTTCTTGCTATTGTATAAAAAAGGAACTCCACGGAGTTCCTTTTTTTGTGTCTGTTGCCAACTGTTAAATTAGCTATTCAAACCCAGACTGGCCTGAATATGCGCCAGATTCGGGACATGGAATACCTGCTCACCCATACGTACATACTGGAATACCGCCGGATGCTGGCCTTCACGCTCATCATCGACCACTTCCGAAATACGCAGACGGATGGTTTTTGGCATGGCATTGCACATCAGGGCAAAGCGCTGGTCAATTTCATCACCTTCAATCACCAAGGCAACGCCCTGATTTTGCTCTGGATGGGTAACACGATATACCGGCAGTTTTAGATCGTGCCACTCGACATGATCGACCGCGGTAGAACTGTCCAGCGCCGACAGGACAATATTCTGTGGAATCAGCATATCTTCCTGATCATGACATTCCACAATATAGGCATCAATAAAACCGGTTGAAACGGTAATCAGATGTTGCAGTTCCTGCTGGCTAATCTGGTCGATTTTGCTGGTGCTTTGACTCATGCTTTAGCCTCACTGCTATGCAAAATGTTTTCAATATTGGCAAGCAATTCTGCTTCCTGGAACGGTTTACCCATATAGTGCGTTACCCCCAAGCTAAAGGCACGTTCGCGGTGTTTTTCACCGGTACGCGAGGTAATCATGATAATTGGCAAGTCACGATGGATGTCATGGCGGCGTACCAGGGTGGTCACCTCAAAGCCGTCCATACGCGGCATTTCAATATCCAGCAGCATCAGATCCGGTTTAACATTTTCAAGCTGCTCAATCGCATCGACACCGTCTTTGGCTGTGACCACATCAAAGCCCTGACGCTCGAGCAGACGTGACGTGACCTTACGTACGGTCACCGAGTCATCCACAATCATTACCAGATGACGGGTATCACGACGCTGTACTTCACGCGGCTCCATCACATGCTTGATGCGCTGGGTTGCCTGAATCTGACGGGCAATATTCTGACCATCCAGAATCAGACAGACCTGACCATCACCAAGAATGGTCGCACCGGCAATCGAGCCCACGCTGGAGAACTGCTGGCCAATCGGTTTCATCACAATCTGGCCACGCGAACCAATCAGCTGATCGACCAGTAAGGCAATGGTCTGACCGGTATTGCCTTTAATCAGCAGCACCGGCAATGAATGCGCGATATTGCTTAAACGCGGCAATGGCTGATTAGCGACAAACTCGGACAGATAGCGCAACTTATAGTTTTGCTGATCAATCTTGAAGTAGTCATCTTTGCTGCTGAAGTAACTTTCCAGTGCAGAAGGTGAAATTCGTACAATACGGTCAATTTGCGCCAATGGAATTGCGAACTGCTGATCGCCAACTTTTACCATCAGGGCATCGGATACCGCCACTGTGGTCGGTACGCGAATACTGAAGGTGGTGCCTTTACCGAGTTCAGAATCGACCTCGACATGGCCGCCCAGCGCTTTAATTTCGCTTTGCACCACGTCCAGACCGACGCCACGACCTGAAATCTGGGTCACGGCTTGTGCGGTACTAAAGCCCGGATGGAAAATCAGCTGCAGGATTTCTTTCTTGTCCAGCTGCTGCTCTGGCTGAATCAGGCCAAGGCTCAGGGCTTTGGCGTGAATTTTGGTTTCATCAATCCCCTTACCATCATCGGTAAAGCTAATCAGTACATCGGTACCCTGACGGCCGATGTTCAGCTCAATCTGGCCCACTTCCGGCTTCGCTGCCTGTTTACGTACAGCGGCATCTTCCAGGCCATGGTCCACCGCATTACGCAACATGTGTTCAAATGGTGAAATCAGGCGTTCCAGAATGGTCCGGTCCAGCTCGCCTTCGGTATTGTGTACCACCAGCTCGGCAGGACGGTTTAAGGTCGATGAAGTCTGACGCACAATCCGCTGTAAACGTGGCAACATGCGCGAGAACGGTACCAGACGGGTGCGCATCAGGCTTTCCTGAATTTCTGCCTGAATCCGCGATTGTTGCAGTAACAGACCTTCGGCATCACGAATCTTGTCCGCCAGCGTGGTCTTAAAGTCCACCAAGTCCGACGCCGATTCCGCCAACGATTTCGACAGCTGGTTCAAGGAGGAGTACTGGTCCATCTCCAGCGGGTCGAAGTCGGTATAGCGTGAATGTTCATCACCATGTTTGGCAATAATCTGGCTTTCCAGCTCGCCTTCCATTCGGCGTAACTGATCGGCCAGACGTTTAATCGCCAGTTCCATTTCATTCAGGGTACCGCCCAGCTGACCCAGCTCCATCTCGATTCGCGAGCGGTTAATCGCGTTTTCACCCGACAGGTCAATCATCTTCTCAACCAGATCAGCCGAAATACGGATCATCTCATTGCTGTTATCCAGCTGTGCGGTTTCGCTCCATTCGCCCTGCATGGATGGCGGCTCGGCACCATCACCCTGTACAAATTCGAAGGTTTTGCTTGGTGCCAGCAAATCGGTAGCATTAAAGCGTTCTGGCAGCTGTGCCGTCGCATTGACGTATTCAATCGACTCCAGGCTAGCTTTCAGGCTGTCAAAATTGCTGTAATCACGCTGGAAGATGGCTTCTTTTAACCAGACCACAGTGGTGTTGAGCAAGGCATCATAAGCATTGGAATTAAACTGATGCACCGCAAACTGTTCAAAGGTATTTTCCAGCTGATAAGCAATCACGGCCACCGGCTCGATTTCAGCCATACGCGCGCCGCCTTTTAGACTGTGCGCAGCACGTTGTAACTGCAGCAAAATACTTCGGTCACTACGATGGTCAAACCACTGCTTTAACAGGCTTTCTGTGGTGTCGAGCAGTTCCTCGGCTTCTTCCAGGAAGGTTTCTTCCACAATCGAATGCAGATTGTCTTCACCGTCATTTTCAGTAGTAGATACCGCATCTGTAGGGATGGTTTGCTCAGCCAGGGTCGGTGCATCTTCCAGTACCGGTTCGCTGCTGGTGTCTGGCTGCTCATCTTCAGGCGCAGTATAGGCTGTTTCTGCACGTGCTGGCTGTTCCAGTTCAAACTCAAGTGCAGATGCATCAGACTGTTGTACATCTGCGCTAGAGCTTGCTTCAGCCGCCACTGCCAGCGATTCAGCTTCAACCAGTTGACCTTGGGCCAGTTCGCTAATATTTTCCAGAATCGCCAGTGATTCTTGCGCCGGATAATCGACCTGCTGTTCACGGATGGTCTGGATACGGTCCGCAATATTGTCCTGAACCAGACGGATAATCTGAATCAATGCGGTCGATGCGCTCATCTGACGGTTAATGATGCGCTCATAAATGGTTTCTAAATGGTGCGCAATCAGACCGATATGGCTGGCTGCAATCATGTTGGCACCACCTTTTAAGGTGTGCAAATGGCGCATCAGATTGTTCAGCGCAGCAGTATTGCTCGGGTCTTGGCTCCAGCTGTTAACATCCTGGTCAATACCCGTAAGTAACTCTTCGGCCTCTTCCAGGAAAATGTCCAGCAGGTCTGGATCAAAGTCCTTGTTGGCTTCAGCGCTATCCATGTATTGACGGTCAGCTTCCAGACGCTGTGACAATACGGCCAGATTCAGCCCGGCACCGGCTTCAACCGTTTCGGTTACAGCTTCTGTGGTATCAGTTTCTGGGCTTAGTGCTTCAATATCCTGCTGTACAAAGGCACTCAGGTTATTGATGATCTGCTGAGCATCTTCGCTTAAGCTGACGCGTTGCCCGGCAGCCAGGGTATCAAACAGATGGATAAATTCCTGATGCGCCTGTCCAAATAATTCAAAGGCATAATCGCTATGCAGCAGGCTTGGCTTGTCCAGCAAGGCCGCATAGGCCAGTTGTAATTCCTGGGTAAAATCATGAATACCCTGAGAGGCGCGGTTATCGGTACGCTCTACCAGCAGCTTCGCCTGATGGCTCAGGGTCTGGATATATTCCGGATATTCAGCCTGCGCACGCTGGTCAAATTCGAACTCAGCATCGAGCAACTGATCAATATTCAGTTCAATCAGCTTGGATACCAGACCTTGCGGATTCACTGATTCATCAACATCTTCCAGGCTAAAGCCATAGTTCTGCCATGCAGTATTGAAAGTCTGATAAATCCGGTCCATGCCGGCACTGTCATTCTGCGGCAACAGATGCAGATAATCCCGCACAAATTCAGCATATTGCAATAACAGTGCGGTTTCTTTGGAAGTCGATTCAATTTCATCCTGTAACAGGGTCTTGAACAGGTTTTCTACCTTGGAGCTGGCATCAAAAATCTGCTCGATGTGTGCCATGGATGAACTGCCGCGCAAGGTATGCAGGGCACGAATCAGGCCATTGTAATCTTGGGTTTTCAGCTCATCGTGTGCCAGGAAGCGATCCACCGTTAACAGGTGTTCTTCCGCTTCTTCAATAAAGATGGCCAGTGTTTCAGCTGCTAGCGGATCTTCTTCAACACTATCAGCCACAGCCAGCTCGGTGTCTGCAGCAACCTGCTCATCAGTACTTGCTGTATCAAACTCCAGACCGGTGATACTGTCGCTGGACCTTAGGCTGCTTGCCAGTTGTAACAGCTCTTCTAAAGCCGGTTCAGGACTTAAATTTTGTTGTAATTGTTGTCCTAATAGCACCAATGGACGCAGGTCCAGTGCCATCGGCTGGGCATGTTTAAAGCTTGGATAAAGTTTGTATTCAAAGACGTTCGCCACCGCGGTTGCAAACTGCTGCACCTGCGCTGACAGGGTCAGGCTACCGGAAATGACCCGGTTTAAGGTATCTTCAACCGTCCAGGCCAGCTCCCCTGCCGACTTGGCCCCAACCATACGTCCCGAACCTTTTAAGGTATGAAAATGACGGCGAATGGTGGTTAGCGTTTCCTGATCGTTAGGCTGCGTGGCCCATTGAGCCAACAGGTCTTTTAGCTCAACGAAGATTTCTTCAATTTCTTCAACAAAAATTTCTAGAATTTCTGCATCTTGATCAAGATAACTATCTTCAGGAAGCGCAGTCGTTTCAACTAAATTTTTTAATATTTCTTTCATAGCTAAGGCTTCTTATGTTTTCAGCGCCCAGCGGCACTCAAACTTAATTGTAACCATCACGTGTAACCTAACCCTGAAGTTAAGCTGATCTTGTCGATGCTTGGCTTGATCTGTGTAAAACAGAGAGCTTCCCGAAAGAAGCTCTCTGTGGCTTCCTTAGTCCGGAAGTTTAAAGTCGGTTACAGATTCACGTAATGATTCCGCCATGCTGGCCAGTTCAGAAACCGAACGTGCCGTATCGAAGGTTGCTGTCGTGGTTTGCGAGGTAATTTCCTGTACAACGTTCATCGTGGTCGCAATATGACCCGCCGAAGCCGACTGCAGTTTCGCAGCGTCAGAAATGTTGGCAATCAGTTTCGCCAGGTTATTCGATACAGTCTGAATTTCATCCAGTGCCACACCGGCATCCTTGGTCAAGTTCGCACCACGAACAACCTCAGAGGTGGTTTGTTCCATCGAAATTACCGCTTCGTTGGTATCGGTCTGAATGGTTTTAACCAGGGTTTCAATCTGCTTGGTTGCAGATGCTGAACGTTCCGCAAGACGCTGTACTTCGTCGGCTACGACCGCGAAACCACGACCTGCTTCACCGGCCATCGACGCCTGAATTGCTGCGTTTAAGGCCAGAATGTTAGTCTGGTCGGCAATATCGTTAATCAGGGCAACGATGTTACCAATTTCCTGCGAAGATTCACCCAGACGTTTAATACGTTTCGAGGTTTCCTGAATCTGCTCACGAATGATATCCATACCCTGAATTGAACGGTTTACAACTTCCGCACCATTCGATGCAATTTGTACTGAACGTTCCGCAACCGCTGCAGATTCTTCGGCGTTGGCAGATACCTGGTCAATCGACATCGCCATTTCGTTAATCGCGGCAGATGCACCGGCAATTTCCTGCGCCTGGTGTTCAGATGCTTCGGCCAGCTGGTTGGTAATTTCCTGAGTATTGGCGGTATAACGCGCTACTTCGTGAGAAGTTTCATGAATACGCGATACCAGGTCACGTAACTGGTCAATTGCGAAGTTAATCGAGTCGGCAATCGCACCGGTAAAGTCTTCCGATACGGTCGCGTATGAACGCAAGTCACCATCCGCCAGGTCGGCAATTTCATCCAGTAAACGTAAAATCGCGTTCTGGTTACGGTCATATTCGTCTTGCAGACGGGTTACACGTTGCTTATCGGATTGACCACGTAACGTCAGTAATTTGAATACCAGTACCAGGAAGACCAATAAGCTGGCAATTAACAGTACGGCCGGAATAATGACTGCCGGGCCTGCACCGCTGGATAATTTGTTTAACTGGTTTAACAGCTCATCTGACTGACTAAAAATGTCCGATGCAGCCTGACGTACACGTACAATCTGCGCCGAGTTATTTAATACCGTTGCCGATGCAGATTTTAAAACGTCATCATATTCAAACTGGATGCCTTCTAAAGCTTCACGTAGGCCTGGGTCAGCAATACGCTGTACACCGAGCTCTGCACTACCGTTCAGCTGGGCATTTAAGTAAGCACCGAATGTTTCGGTATCGGCACTGAAGTCATCAGCAGATTCACGCGAGTTTTCTGAACCGGTTAATACCGAGCTGATTGAACGCAGGATACGTTCTGCAATGAACACCTGGTTCTTGGCAATAACCACCTGGCTACTTGGCATGTCCTGACGTGCCATCTGGTCAACCATCAGGTTATATTCGGCCTGAATCCCCGGAATGGTTTCACTGATCGCGATGTTGGTGTCATACAGTTTGCTAATAATGGCCTGTTGCGAGCTGATCGTATCAATATTCTGAGAAACTTTGGCCCAGTCGGCTTCGACTTTTTCCAGCTCGGCCGAGTTACTGCTAATATCTTTTACCGTTTCCAGGTTGTCTTTAAAGCTTTGTTGTGACTGGGTCAGCTTCTGGATCGATTCTTTGGTGCCTGAAGCAGTGGCTTCAGTGGCCTGACGTGAAATGGTCTGCGATAACAAACGCAATTCACCCAGACTCTGGGTTAACTGGTTGGTACGCGGTACGCTATAGAATAAAGACAAAAGACTGATAATCGAGACCAACAGCGCAACTGCGGCAATGAAAATAAGTGGCTTTGATTTATTGGTATCACCGAATACACCCGCAAACTGGTCAATTTGCGTCTGTAATTTTGCGACTGATGCCGAACCGCTTTTGCGGTTGGTTCCATCGCCTGAGTTTTTCTTTTTAAGTTTAAAGCCCATGCAGCTTCTCCCCGATTTTCGCCTTTATATATGCGTACGCGATAGTTAATTTATAAATTTTATAGATGCGTTCATAAATTTTGGGTTTTGCAATAAACGACTAAATAAGAAAATATGCCATTGCTGGTTATGCTGGTGGAAATACCCCTGACAATATTCTTGTAAATTACTATCTAAATCATTGTGTTTAGAAAAGAAACTTTTCTTATTAAAGTGTTGGATCCCCAAAACTTGATCTACAACCAAACCGACATAATGGTCTTGATGACTAATACACATTACTTTTTGAGTCGGTGAATAAGCACTGCTATGTCCAGAAACATAATGTGCCAAGTCTGAAACTGAGAGTAATCGGCCCCGGATATTGGCCAGTCCCATGACCCAGTTCTGGGTGTTAGGTACCGGCGTATATTTTGGCGGATAGATAACTTCAGTGACTTCCCCCAACGGGGCAACGAAATATTGCCCCATCATCTCAAACGCAATGCCAGACCATCGGTTTACTTCATTTTCAGTTGTAACGTAGTTTTTATTTCCCCGTTTAGACAACCGAAGTAATTCGATAAATCCATTTGCGGCCATAAGTTATCCTGCATTCAGGTGTTGATTAATAACGTCTATTAATTGTTGTTCATCTACAGGTTTAGTCAGATAATCGCTGGCACCCTGACGTTTCCCCCAAACGCGGTCAGTGGCTTGGTCTTTGGTACTCACGATCACAATTGGAATATGCTTGGTGGTATCCCCACGGGCAATTTGACGGGTTGCCTGGAAACCGTTTACACCCGGCATCACCACATCCATCAGCACCAAGTCAGGAAGCTCGGCCTGTGCCATGGTCACCCCGTCTGCACCATTGGCTGCTTCAAGCACTTCAAAACCATGCTTGGTCAGAATTTCTTTGAAGCGGAATGTTTCTGTTGGAGAATCATCTACAATTAAAATACGTGCCATCTTTATATTCCCCGAGTTATGCGCTTACGTGATTACGAATCGCGTTTAAAAGCTCATCTTTACTAAAAGGTTTGGTTAAATATTCATCTGAACCCACCACGCGGCCTTTGGCCTGATCGAACAGACCATCTTTACTGGACAGCATGATGACTGGAATATTCTGGTAGTTTTGCGAGTTTTTAATTAATGCGCAGGTTTGATAGCCATCTAGACGTGGCATCATGATGTCAACAAAAACGATATCCGGATTTGCATCGGCAATTTTAGACAATGCTTCAAAACCGTCGACGGCAGTGACCACTTCATAGCCTTCACGCTGTAATAAAGTTTCAGCTGTACGACGAATGGTTTTTGAATCATCAATCACCATGACTTTTAGATTTTGGAGTTTATCGTCCATTTAATGACCCTTCCCATTTTGTTTGTACAAGCAATTCGGTGTAGTAGAATTTTATTTACATAATTATGGTTATTTTTAACATATCTTTACTTTAGGTTTCAATGAACAGTTTTTGCCCAAACCTACACTTTATAGAAACTTTGTATAACTGCTTCACACTTTTCCATGACCATTGATTTTTTTTTGTCTATTGTATTTTTTAAATTTCTGATTCTGGTCTAATATAACAGTTTAAAGACTTAAAAATAAGTAAATTAGTCAACTTTATCTCGGGGAAGCTTGTGCGTACTTTTTTTCAAAAAGCTCTCACAAAAAGGGCGCATACATCATTGTTCAGTAAATCGTTGCTGGGCCTGCTGCTGGCTTTACAGATAGGACAGCTGTCTGCCAATACCGACAACAAGCCGGCGTGGTATCGCTACTACGATAAAAACGGCGTGGCCAATATCAGCAGCAATGTTACGCCAAACCATATCCGCTATGGCTATGAAGCACTGGACCGCAACATGCAGGTGATTCAGCGTGCGCGTCCCTATAATAGCGAAACCGATGCCCGTCAGGCGCCACAACGTGCCGCGCAGGCCCGTCAGCGCGAGCAGGATTTAAAACTAAAACAGGCCTATACCAACAGTCATATTGCTACCCAGCAACGTGACAATGCGCTGGCACATATTAAAAAGCAGATTGCCTTTCAGCAGGAACAGTTAAAACAATTACAGAATGACCGGATTGTGTTTAAACGTCAGGAAATGGAATATCTGCGCAAAGTCAAACCGGTCCCCGAACAGCTGAAAAACAATTTAAACAACAACCTGACCAACTTAAATCAGAAAAGACAGCAGATTCAATCGTTACAAACGAGCTATCGAAAAACACAGGCAGAATACGACAGAATTATTACTCGCTTAAAAGCACTTGAATAAAGTGAAGTTTTTAATTGAATTGTCATGTGACAAGAAAAATAAGGATAAATATGCATGCGACCAGCACCGCGTATATCACATACTTCTACCCGTTTTCGTACGCCCCTACTCGGCCTCAGTACACTTTGCCTGTGCCTGCTGCTGACCGCCTGCCAGAACTCAGAACCGGAACAGGCCCGTAGCGAACCAGAAACCATTGAACTGATTCAGGATGATGTGGTGGTCGTGCAAACCGGCGACTCGGTGTCCAAAACTGCCTTTACCGGCACTATTCGCGCCGTACAACACAGCAGCATTCAGGCACAGGTCACGGCCACCGCCAGTGCAGTCAATGCGCAAGTGGGCCAGCGGGTTAGCAAAGGTCAGGTGCTGGTCCGTTTAAACAATCAGGATAATGCCGCGCGTCTGGCGCAAGCACGCGCCAACCTTGCCTCCACGCAGGCACAAGCCAATCAGGCCCGGGTGATGATGGAGCGTAAACGTCGCCTGCTGAATCAGGGCTTTATTTCCAAAGTTGAATATGAACAAAGTCAGGTCGATTATCGTGCCCAGCTGGAAAATGTCCGTGCCCAGCAGGCCAATGTCGATATTGCCGAAAAAGCCGATCGCGATGGCACCATTCTCAGCCCGATTAGCGGCGTGATTACCCAGCGTCAGGTTGAACCCGGCCAGACGGTTTCTGCCGGCCAGACCCTGTTTGAAATTGTTAATCCGGACCGGCTGGAAATTCAGGCCAAACTGCCAAGTGACCAGCAGTCTGCACTCAAGGTCGGCCAAAAGATTGAATATAAAATTCAGGGCAATCCGGCCCAGCTGACCGCCACCTTAAGCCGGATATCTCCAATTGCCGATCTGGCCAGCCGTCAGATCGAGTTTTTTGCCACACCCAATGAATCCATCAACTCGCTCAGCATCGGTGCCTTTGTTGAAGGCAATATTGTTTCATCCAACTCGATTTCTGGTCAGCTGATTCCTTTAGACACCATTCAGGATATACAAAACAAACCTTATGTCTGGGCCATTCGCCAGAACAAGATTGTCCGGATCGATATTCACGTGCTCGAGCAGCGCTATAGTGACAATACCGCCATTGTAAGCGGATTGCAGGCCGGCGATTTAGTGAGTCGGGTCAAGTTTAGTCCGCAGAATGAACAGCAACCGGTCAGCATCAGCCAGACCGCCGAAAACGCCTCAGGATAGAAAACTATGTGGTTTACCCGAATTAGTGTCAAATATCCCGTTTTTACGGTCATGATGATGCTGTGTCTGATGGTGCTGGGTCTGGCTTCCTGGCAGCGTATGGGCGTTGAAGAATTTCCGGATGTCGATTTCCCGTTTGTGGTGGTCTATACCAACTATCCGGGCGCCTCGCCGGAAACGGTTGAATCTGAAATTACCAAGAAAATGGAAGATCAGATCAACACCATTTCCGGTCTCAAACAGGTAATTTCCCAGTCCAGTGAGGGCCTCTCCACCATTATTGCCGAGTTCAACTTGGAGGTATCTTCTGCCGTAGCAGCGCAGGATGTACGCGATAAAATTGCCAGTGTCACCACCGAATTCCGTGATGAAATCCAGGACCCGGTGGTGGAGCGTTACGACCCGACGGCCAATGCGATTATGTCGATTGTGTTTGAATCCGAGCAGATGTCACTGCGTGATTTAAGTGCTTATCTGGACCAACGCATTGTGCCGCAACTGCGCACCGTACCGGGGGTGGGAACGGTCAATTTACTCGGTGATGCGCAGCGCCAGATCCGGATTGAAGTACAGCCGGAAAAACTGCAAAGTTTCGGGATTGGCGTAGATCAGGTCATCAACACCTTAAAAGCAGAAAATATTGAAGTGCCGGGTGGCACCCTGAAACGGGCCAATAGCGAGCTAGTGGTTGAAATTAATTCCAAGGTCATCCATCCGCTGGCCTTTGGGGACCTGATTATTGCCAATAAAAATGGCGCACCGATTTATCTGAAACAGGTCGCTGACATTCAGGATAGCCAGGCCGAGCTAGAGTCCAGTGCCTTTTTAGATGGCAAAACTGCGGTTGCGGTGGATATTCTGCGCAGTTCAGATTCTAATGTCATTGAGGTGGTCGATAACACCTATAAAGTGCTGGATGACCTTCAGCAACAATTGCCTGAGGGCACCACAGCCAAAGTGGTGGTCGACAGTTCCAAAGGCATTCGCGGCAGTATCCGTGATGTGGCCCGCACCATTATTGAAGGTGCAGCACTGGCAGTACTGATCGTCCTGCTGTTTTTAGGCTCGTTCCGCTCCACCGCCATTACCGGCCTGACCCTGCCAATTGCCCTGCTCGGCACATTGACCTTTATCTGGGCCTTTGGTTTTACCATCAACATGATGACCTTGCTGGCCCTGTCCTTAAGTATTGGTCTGCTGATTGATGACGCGATTGTGGTGCGGGAAAATATTGTCCGTCATGCCGATATGGGCAAAGACCATGTTAGCGCAGCGCTGGATGGTACTAAAGAAATTGGTCTGGCGGTTCTGGCCACCACCCTGACCATTGTTGCGGTATTCCTGCCGGTGGCCTTTATGGGCGGGATTATTGGCCGTTTCTTCTATCAGTTTGGGGTCACGGTCAGTACCGCAGTTTTAATTTCCATGTTTGTTAGCTTTACCCTGGACCCGATGCTGTCGGCACACTGGGCCGAGCGTAAGAACCCCAACAAACAGCCAGGCCGGGTGAAACGTTTTCTGAACTGGATTTCCACCAAACTGGACAATCTTAGTCATGTCTATGAAAAGCTGCTGAAACTGGCCTTACGCTTCCGCCTGATTACCCTGCTGATTGCGGTGGCCTCGTTATTTGGCGCACTCGGTTTATCCAAACTGATTGGTACCGAATTTGTACCGGTACCGGACAAAGGTGAAATCCGCATTAAATTTGAAACTCCGGTGGATGCCTCGCTGGAATATTCACAGGCCAAACTGAAACAGGTCGATCAGATTATTCGCCAGCATCCACAGGTTATTTCTACCTATGGTTCGGTTAACAGTCTGACTGACCGCGGTAAAAACCATGTCAATTTACGCGTGAGGGTTACACCGCGCAATGAGCGTAAACAGACCCTAACCGAGCTGAACAATGAATTCCGTGAACGGCTGCAAACCGTGGCTGGCATTCGCGTCACCTCGGTGGCCTCGGCAGATGAAACCGTATCGGGCGGGCAAAAACCGGTGATGATTTCGATTAAAGGGCCGGATTTAAACCAGCTACAACAGATTTCTGACCGCTTTATGCTGGAAATTGCCAAGGTAGACGGTATTGTCGATCTGGAAAGCTCCTTGAAAGAACCGAAACCGACACTGGAAGTGCAAATCAACCGGGTACTGGCCAGTGATTTAGGCCTGTCTGTGAACCAGATTGCCAACGTGATTCGTCCGCTGATTGCCGGCGATGATGTCACCACCTGGCAAGATGAAAACGGCGAAACCTATGATGTAAATGTCCGTCTGACTGAAGACCGCCGCAGCCTGCCGGGTGATGTCCAGCAGATGTCGCTGACCTCACAAAAAACCGATGCCAATGGTCAAGCCATTCTGGTGCCGTTGGCCAGTGTGGCCAGCTTTGAAGAAAACCTCGGCGCTTCACAGATTAACCGTCGTGATCTGGCCCGTGAGGTTCTGGTCGAAGCCAATACCGCAGGTCGCCCAGCTGGTGATATTGGCCGGGACATTGAAGCCATTCAAAATAACTTTGAATTGCCGCCGGGTTACAGCTTCGATACCCAAGGTTCCAATGCCGATATGGCTGAGTCCGCAGGTTATGCACTGACCGCCATCACCCTGTCGATTGTGTTTATTTACATTGTGCTGGGCTCGCAATTTAACAGCTTTATTCACCCAGCTGCGATTATGGCCTCGTTGCCACTGTCGCTGATTGGGGTGTTTTTGGCGCTGTTCCTGCTGAACTCCACCATGAACCTGTTCTCGATTATCGGGATTATCATGCTGATGGGACTGGTCACCAAGAACGCCATCCTGCTGATCGACTTTATTAAAAAGGCCATGGACAGAGGTGAGCCGCGTTATGAGGCGATTATTCAGGCCGGTAAAACCCGTTTACGCCCGATTCTAATGACCACGTCTGCCATGGTAATGGGCATGGTCCCGCTGGCACTCGGTCTGGGTGAAGGCGGCGAACAGAGTGCCCCCATGGCCCATGCGGTAATTGGCGGGGTGATTACCTCGACCCTGCTCACGCTGGTGGTGGTGCCCGTCATCTTTACCTATCTGGATGATTTCAAGAATTTCATGCTGCGCCAAAGCCGCAAACTGATGTCTTGAGTCAGAAGAAAACACAATGAGGTGACATTCCGAATGTTCACCTCATTTTTTTATCGTATAATCTCTGCTTTCACGATTAATTATCAGGACAGTTTCCATGCGCGCGAGTCGCTTTTTGTTTGCTACGTTAAGAGAAACCCCAAATGATGCTGAAGTGATTTCACATCAGCTCATGTTACGTGCGGGGATGATCCGTAAATTGGCTTCAGGTCTGTATACCTGGTTGCCGATGGGGGTACGCGTATTAAATAAAGTCGAAGCGATTGTCCGTGAAGAAATGAACCGCGCCGGCGCTTTAGAAACCTTTATGCCAGTGACTCAGCCTGCATCTTTGTGGGAAGAATCGGGCCGTTATGTGCAATATGGTCCGGAATTACTGCGTTTTACCGACCGTCACAACAACCCATTTGTGCTGGGCCCAACCCATGAAGAAGTGATTACCGATCTGGCACGCACTGAACTGAAAAGTTACAAACAGCTGCCAATGAACTTCTACCAGATTCAGACCAAATTCCGTGACGAAATCCGTCCACGTTTCGGGGTGATGCGTTCACGTGAATTCATCATGAAAGATGCCTATTCTTTCCACGTTGATCAGGCTTCTTTGCAAGAAACGTATGATGTCATGTATGACACTTACTGCCGTATCTTTAGCCGTCTTGGTCTGGATTTCCGTCCGGTACAGGCCGATACCGGCTCAATTGGTGGTTCAGGTTCCCATGAATTCCACGTTCTGGCAGACAGCGGTGAAGATGATATCGCTTTCTCGACTGAATCGGATTACGCAGCCAATATTGAAATGGCGGAAGCGATTCTGGTCGGTGAGCGTGCAGCGCCAAGCCAAGCCTTAACTGTTGTAGATACTCCAAATCAAAAGACCATCGCGGATGTATCAAGCTTCCTCGGTACTGATCCTGCGCATTCTGTTAAAGCTTTACTGGTACAAGGCATTGCCGATGAAAATGGCACTGTTCCGGTGATTGCCCTGTTCCTGCGCGGTGACCATGAACTGAATGAAATTAAAGCTGAAAAACATCCTTTAATTGCAGCGCCATTAACCTTCGCTACTGAAGAGCAAATTGCTGCGCTTGGTCTGACCGCTGGTTTTGTAGGTCCACAAGGCTTGGTTGAAAAAGGCATGACCGTGATTGTCGATCGTGCTGCTTCTGTCTTGTCTGACTTTGTTGCAGGTGCCAACGCCGCAGATCAACACGCTACAGGTGTGAACTGGGAGCGTGATGCACAGTTTACTGAGGTCTATGATCTTCGTAATGTGGTGGAAGGCGATCCATCTCCAGATGGTAAAGGTGTACTTCAAATTAAACGCGGAATTGAAGTAGGCCATATTTTCCAGCTGGGTCAAAAATATTCTGAAGCACTGAACTGTAAAGTGTTAGGCGAAGATGGCAAACCATTTGTAGTAACCATGGGCTGTTATGGTATTGGTGTGACCCGTGTCGTGGCTTCTGCAATTGAACAGAATTATGATGAGAAAGGGATTATCTGGCCAGCTGCCATTGCTCCGTTTGAAGTCGCAATTGTACCAATGAATGCACATAAGTCACCGCGTACATTAGAAGCTGCGGAAGCCTTATATGCAGAATTAAGTGCTGCCGGTTATGATGTACTACTGGATGACCGTAATGAACGCCCAGGAGTGAAATTCTCTGATCTGGAGTTAACCGGTATTCCACACCGTATTGTGATTGGTGAAAAAGGCTTAGATGCGGGTACTTTTGAATATAAAGGTCGCCGTGATGCTGAATCAACCAACTTAAGCAAAGATGAGTTATTGGCGAAGCTCGCAAAATAATAAGTCTTGGTATATAAAAAATCCCGCTTCGGCGGGATTTTTTAGTTTTAAGGCTTAGCAGAATTTCATACTGCCATAGCAATTACGGTATGGTTGCTCAAGCATTGTAATATTCCCTTGAGCAGCCAAACCGGTTTGTACAATATTGGACATTAAGGTAGTTAAAGGCTGATTAATATTAATCGTAAAAGCATCTTCTAAATACATTGACCATCCCTTGGTTGCTTTTGCATCCTCAGCAAAACCAGGGAAACGAATACCATTCCCTAAAGAAGTTAAGGCAATACCAAACAAGTTAGAGTCAACATCAATTTGATGTACATTGCCTAAATTATAAGGCAAGACATAGGCATTTAATAAATTGGTGAGTTTAGTACTATAAGCACCATCCAGCTCCAAAGTACCTTGCTCAGGAACAGGAAGATTTAAACCTTTTAATGTTTCCTGTTTCATATAAATTTGAATTCCTGTACGTAATAAAGGCAATAACGTATTTCCAATCGTTTCTGTACCAATAGCACTACACTTGCCAGGATCATGACCGGTACACATTTGGTTAATTGTCAGATTTTGTACAACTTCATCGACTAAGCTTCCTAATTGCAAACCATGGATTTGTACTTGGGTCATACGATTTCCGTTTGCGACAATACCTAAGTTTTCCCGTTGAGCTGCTGCTGTATTAATCGTCTGGTCACGATATTCCACAGTTACAGCACCAAAAAGAAGATTAAGGATTTCAGCATTTTTAACCCCTAAATATGCACTTGCTTCATATTGTTGCTTTTTCCCACCAGCAAGAAGACCATAATCACCAACGAAATCTTGAGAATACTTTGAAGCATCTGCATCGGAACAGTTTGCAGTTCCCTGCTTACAGGTAACCGCCACATTGGTTTGTGCCTGAATATATAAATTATTGATTCCAGTTAAATAACCACTAAAATTATTCATAGCACCAATGCTCATCGGGCCTTGGGCTTTATCCGCACCCACTCTTACCCCGACCACTTCACGAGTTGCAGCTTGGTCGCCTCCTTTGATCGCAAATTGGAAAAAGGGATTCGTTAAGACAAAATCTCTTAACTCTTTTTGATTACTTAAACTGTTATCAAAATCTTGACCTTTGGGCTGTCCTGCAATATTGGTAGGTAAGGTAATACAATTTCCACTCGCACCCACCACACAGCCCAATGACAGTGCAGAGATATCAATATCACAAGCACCCGCACCATTTTCACCGCCACAGCCAAGTTGCAAGGATTTAATATTGGCATTTAGTGATAACTCAGCATCAATTCCCAGTTTAAAAAAATCTAAACCTTGACTAGCATCTGTCTCTTTCACGACAGAAAATAGAGCCTGTCCTGTCACATCCGATAATTCAGCATCTTCAAGCACAGATAAGGCATGACTTGTGTTCGTCATGGATAAAGCTGAACCTATAAGAGCCCACATTATTGTTTTTTTCATACTCAAATCCTTAAGCTAATTTCATCTACTTAGCGTGGTGTGATCCCTAAAGTGCTACGCATATTGCCACCAGGAATGGCAAAATCAGCAATTTTTTGCATCGTTCCAGATGGAGACATCGCCATTTCTGCTTTAAAAGCTTGTCCCAATCCAGGCTGCATTGTCGCTTTATAATTAAAGTTCACCTGGTTATCCAAGACCACCGTATCTTGTTTCACTAGAACACGGGCATCTAAACCGACATGACCTTGCATTTTGTTTAAATTTACACTAGAGGTTTTAGTCCCGACGCCATTCCAGTCTTCATTAATCAGGCTGATATAACTGCCCAAAACACTTGGATTATCTTTATCTGTCTCTGCAATCGGATTAAATTCAAAATTTGCTTTTAAAGATAAAAAATTAGTATCGGGTGTGGCGTTCGTGGACTCAAGACCAGGAATAATCATAAGTTCACCTTTACCATCAAGCTTGAAGGCTAAAGAAGCCAAGATGTCATCTTTTCTGGCAAAGTTATCGATAGGAACTACTCGGTTCTGACACTCCACTTCAGCACAGTTATATAAAGAGCCAGGCAACTGACCAATTGCAATTTCAGCTTTTGCAGCCAGCAGCAAGTTATCTGCCTTGACATAAATGCCATCTTCTTCAAAACCAATCACCCCATCCGATTTCAGGTACGCATCTATATTTCTTAGGCCCGCATAATAGTTGACTTCTTCACCACTGTATTTACCGGTCGCACCATCAATAATCAGAATAGAGGTTGTACTTGGTGCGCCTGTTTTCTGGTCAATACCATAGCCTTCCGTCGAAAGTGCCAGGTTATAGCCTAAACCAGAACGGTCAACACCATTACGACTATAATTTTTTGCATACAAAGCCAGGTTGGTATTTAAGTTAAAGATTGGAATACCAATCCCCCACTCGCCAGAAGTTGCGGTAATGGCATCAATCGAGTTATCTGAAATGAATCTGGCCTTACGCGCGATGGCCTGAAAGTCCATGCCTCGCACCGCAATAAGCGCTAAATTCTGTGCATTCTGATCAGGGCTAATGTTATAAATCAATTCTAGAGTATTACTGCCCAGCACCTTTTGCATATTCTCATTGATAATAAAGTTTAAAGATTTGGCCTGAACGGTATTAATAAAAATATCACCAAAATCAATATAGGCGTTGCGTTTAGTCAAGTCATCAACATTATTACTATCACGTACTACAAGTGGCGATAAGTTAGAAAATTCAATTGCATAGCTGCCTGTACCTGTATGCCCAATCTCGAGTGTAGTCGGAGCCCTGCCATTGAGTAGCGGGTTGCCTTCTCGGGTAAATTCGGCAGACATACCCAGATGTAAACCACCCGGACCGGCTATATCATAACCACCGGCTTGCCGTGTTGTTTCAGTCAAATCGCCTGAATTACGACTAACCGTATTAAACTTCCCAATTCCAGCCTGGTTGGCATTAATAAAGAGCTTACCATTGGTCACTGCTCCAGAAGCTCCCATACGAATCAGGTTATTCTGGCTTCCATCTGGACCATAACGTAAATCGATATTCACCCCTGGATTGGTTGCTCCTGACCGGTTATCGGATACATTGGTCAGATCTTCTACCCGTCCTAAATTTACAATATGGTCTTGGCCAGTAGGACTGTTTTTAGTTGCCAGCACAATCCCTTCATCCTGATCCAAATACATATACCCATCTGCAGACAGGTTAAAGTTAAAATCTTTTAAGGTCAGGTTCTGGCCATTTAGACCATAAGAAATACTGGCATTTTTAAGCTCAAAATCTAAATGAGCCAGATCATTTCGGTTAAATAATCCATTACTGGTAATTAAGTTAAAACGTAGTGGTGAAATAGTATGAAAGCTTAAAGACCCCAGGTTCTGATCCGTTTGGTTATCACCACAGTTCGGCTCACAAATGAGCATGATGTTCTGAACCGTAGATTTAAATGGTGAAATACTCGCCTGGATATGCATGCCGACACCATTGGCTGTGGTACCAACGTCAACATCAAGGGTACTTTTAATATTCTGCCCCCCCGAGCTGAGCACTTCAATATCATGCATCCCCAGTTTCATACTTCCGGTATTGTGATAGTCCACCCAGTTCAATTGATCAATTGTCACCTTCGAAACTTCATGGGTAATAGAAATACCATCCTGCCCTGTCACCTGACTGAGACTACGATCAGAAATAGGCTGTAGTGCGTATGCCTGCTGAGCTAAACAGATAGATAAGGCAAGTACATTTAATTTTATTGTTTTATTCATTTCAATGTCCTTTTGAAATCCCAACGCTTAACAGCGGCTGGTTGCAGCTCCTGAGCAGTTATAACTGAAAATTTTGATATCTCCTGACAGATGCAAGTTGCCATGAACATTCAGTCCCATAAATCCCTGTTCCTGTCCCTGATCAAATGAAGGAACCTGAGAACCATTGTTATAGGTGGTATATCGGGTATTGTTTAAATAACCTTCATTACCTGACTCAACCGCCAGACTCGCAAAACCTAGATTCCTGATTTTCAGAGGATGCTGATCATAAAATTTAAGCAGCATCGCTGTTTGTGGATTTTTATCCTTATTAATAATGGTGGTGCCTTCCAAGGAGAATTTATCAATCTGAATCGTGCCTTGAATCTGTTTAAACACCAGCCACTTCTGACCATTTTCATCACGATGATTATTGGGAGAAAAAGCAAAACGGCATAACACATCATTGCTACATTCATACTGATAATTTGCCGTAGTGACCTCACCATTACTGAGTTCGGAAATATTCTTGAGACTCATGTCATTGGCATATTTATGGTTTAAAGAAAGCGTCCAGCTTAAATCGGCACCGCCCTGCCCGACCGTATTTAACAGTTCATCTTGATTTAAACTGACCAGTTGAGCAGAACTGAATGTGCTGACACAAAGAGCCAGTGGAAAGCAGATTTTTTTCAGCATCTCAAATTCCCTCTTATAGTCCCGTGGTCTTAAACTTCAAGTGCTGGATCAGCACACCATCAATTGCCACCGAGCCCAAGTTTACAGGTGCTGTAGTTGCATGCGGGCTTCTAAATACCACACCGGTAGAATTACTCGCAGTGTTGGCTTTTAACAGATTCGTGGTCGGATCACGTGTCACACTACCAATTGAAATACTGCTATGTGTTGCATTGGTTCCCTGATAGTTGGTGGTTCCTGCCCCTGAAAGTACTTGGGAAATATTAGAGCCACAATAAGCAACATTACAGGTTGAGCCTTTATAGTCAGCAGGGTTGATCTCGGTGTTATCGCCATCAATATCGGCATAATAGGTATAAATCTGTTTATAAATTTCAGGGACATTCGGAATGCGGGTCACTTCTAAAATAATATTCTGGCCTTCCGAGCCCAAAATAAACGGTTGGTGCATATTGCCGAGCACTAAATTGATGTTGGGGCTATACAAATACAAACCTTCTTCAGCATGGAAAATTGGGGCTAAAGAACGGTCGAGTGCAGGCGTAACCGCGGTACCATCATTGAGGGTTGCTGTACTTATACGCAAACCTCTGGCATTGAGCAGTTCTTTATTGGCTTGGGTATTTTCATAAATTAGAGCTTCAGGATTATCATTGGTATTCAGACGGATAAGACTGGCCATACCTAAAGTCTGACTTTCTACCGCATTGGTAGAAGGCATGGTTTGAAACAGTCGAACCTGTGAACCACTTAGGCTTAGACCATTGGCCACCAATTGCAAACGAATTCGCTGATTTTTTAATAAGTCAGGATCATTGACCGCATCGGTCGTGACAGGTGCCCCCGTAATTGGGTCCACCTTGTTACTTGAGTTCCAGCTGCGTGAAAAAGCATCTAACCAAAGCCCAAGTTTAATATTATTGTCCTGATCATCAGCATCCACTTTGGCCAAAGGAGCTTCTAAAGAAATATAACTGATATCGGTCGCTGCATTCGTACTGTCAAATTGACGGATATTTTCGGCTGTACCAGCGCGAAATAACCAGGGATTCGCAGCACTGCCCCAATCAAACCCCTGATTACTATAGCGCTGGTTCATATTGTTATTGGTTTCAGAGAGCGCCAGACCATAAATAAAAATATCCGCTTTGGTTCTCTGATTGGCAGCATCAGTCTGACTGAGGGTTAAATTATCGTAATTTTCACCTACCGGAATGATGCGAATAAAACCGGTGTCATATTGTTCCGGATTATCGAGATTACGGGTATAACTTGATGCCGCAGACACATCATTCGGGCGCTGAAATACCATTTTGAAATTTTCAGGAAGCAAGGCAATCCCTTCACCTGTGGTATTTGCCAGATGTTCATCGGATAGATTCTGTAAAGCATATGCAGGAGAACTTAGCAACATCCCGACCAAGGCAGCTAAGCAACTTTTTCTAAAATTTAGGCCAATTCCATATTCAGTCATCTCGACCATCCTATTCCCAGATGCTCCGCATCATTCTTTTATTTATCCAGAACTTGGCTATTTATTTATGTGTTTTTATCCTTAAAAACATGCGATTACCAAGTCATAATTGTTGTTCATTATGCGTAATAATTTATCAATTGCAAAAAAATACAGGCCAAAAAGCCCGTATTTCCGATGAATGAATTGGAGAAAAAACAAGCGAGCACAACGGCTCGCTTGTTTTTATTTTAAGTTTCCACTATCAGGCTTTCGGTAAGGTTACCCCGGTTTGGCCCTGATATTTACCACCACGATCTTTATAGGAGGTTTCACACACTTCATCTGATTCAAAGAACAGCATCTGTGCAACGCCTTCTCCCGCGTAAATACGTGCAGGCAGGTTGGTGGTATTAGAGAATTCCAAGGTCACATGCCCTTCCCACTCTGGTTCGAGCGGCGTGACATTGACAATAATACCGCAGCGCGCATAGGTCGATTTGCCCAGACATACGGTTAAAACATTACGTGGGATACGGAAATATTCAACTGTACGCGCCAAGGCAAACGAGTTTGGTGGAATAATGCAGACATCCGATTCAATATCAATAAAGCTTTTTTCATCAAAGTTTTTTGGATCAACAATGGCAGAATGGACATTGGTGAATACTTTAAATTCACGCGCACAACGGACGTCATAACCATAACTTGAAACGCCATAGGAAATCAGTTTGTTGCCATTTTCATCAAATCGAACCTGATTATGTGCATACGGTTCAATCATGCCGTGTTTTTCGCTCATTTCGCGAATCCAACGATCAGACTTAATTGCCATTTATTTCTATCCAAAAGCGAATGTTTTACTGCGCTGTACTTTAACTGAAATCGGCACCAATGGAAATAAGCAGGCATGAAGTCGACTTTTCTGCCTGCTGCAGATGGGGCGTTTAAAGTCTTAAAAGCGCCGAATAACTTAGTGGAATTGAAAAACTGAACAGCAGCAAGGATGCTGTTTTTTGCAGATTGGCCGGATTAAGCCAGCGGATTTTATTGCTGGCCAAAAAGGAACCAATCAGGGTCCAGAAAAATGCAATGGGAATAATCAGGATCAGAAACATCAGAATATGTGCCACATAATGTGCGGCGCTGGTCCAGGCGATGGCCGGAAAAATTGCAGAAGCAAACAGCAAGGCCTTCGGATTTAGTAAAGTGGCCACAAACAGTTCACGCGCGCGAATGGTCGGCTGCTGAAACTGCTGTTCGACATTGGCAGTACGCCACAACTTGATGGCCAGATAAATGATATAAACCGCACTAAACAGTTTTAGCACAGTGGGCAATAACGGTAACTGGCTCGACACCTGCCCGATTAGCATGCCCCATAGAGTAATGGAAATCAGATAACCAAAGGCTTCGGCGGGAATTAAATGAAAAGATTTACGGATGCCGACCTGAATTCCGGAAGAGGCCAGCAAGGTGTTGGTTGGACCAGGTGTCAACAAGATGGTGATCACCAAACCAATAAAAAACCATGAAATCATAGCCAGCCTCATGCGCGAATGCTGCAAATGTAATGGAGTTGCAAGGCATAGGCAAAAAATAAATTGTAACTGGCCTCATTGTGCAGCAAAACAGAGGAATTCCTCAACTAAAAACACAGTCAATTACAATATATTTATTATTAATTATCATAAACTTAAAAACATATTAAAGAATATATAACAGTCATCAAAACTGGGCCGTTCATCTCCAATAAATCAAGAGTTTTTAGTCCATTTTTACCCACCTCTAATTGTATAAATGCGTAAAAAAACTGTTCAAGTTCAAATTATTCGGTTAATTTTTAACTCAACAAGCTGCCTTAATCAGAATAACCAGAACCAGCTTTAAGTTTGAAATCTTTCAATATTTCAACAATGGATGACGATAATAATCACAGGAGAAGTCAATGAAAAAATGGACGCAACTGACCTTACTGACGCTGGCCTTAGCTGGTGTAAGTGCTTGTTCCAATGATCCGGGCCAGAACAACACCCAGGCCGATCCACAAAGCAGTGCCGCTGCTGCCGACAAACTGCAAACCCGTTTTGTCAGTATTGCCACGGGTGGCGCCTCCGGTCCCTATAACGTGATCGGGACCAGTCTGGCCGAACTGTATAACAAAACCTACGGCGTTAACTCCAAAACCCAGACCACCGGCGCTTCGGTTGAAAACCTGAACCTGCTAAAACAGAATAAAGTCGAAATGGCTTTTGTGATGAGTGATAGTCTGACCGAAGCCATTCAGGGCACAGGCAGCTTTAAAGATAAAATTGGCAATGTGCAGCAAATTGCGGCTTTATATCCTAACTATGTGCAGATTGTGGCTTCAAAAAAATCCGGGATTCGCTCTATTGAAGATTTAAAAGGCAAACGTATTGCCGTGGGTGCACAAAACTCCGGGGTGGAAGTTAATGCGCGTACCCTGCTGAACGGTTTTGGGATTAGCTATGACGATGTCAAAGTCGATTACCTAGGTTATGCCGAAGCCGCCGATGCCTTAAAAGGTGGCAAACTGGATGCGGCCTTCCTGACCAGTGGTATTCCAAATTCATCATTGATGGAACTACAACAGAGTTTTGATCTGCAACTGGTGAGTATTAATGCAGATAAAGTCAAACAGATTGCCCAGAACCAGTCTTACTTCCTGCCAATGGCAATTCCAAAAGGCACTTATGGCAATGCAGAAGATGTGCAGACCGCAGCCATTATGAATGCCTTGGTGGTACGTTCCGACCTGTCTGAAGATGATGTGTATAAGCTGACCAAAACCTTCTTTGACAATTTAGGCAATTTGGCCAATGCCCATCAGGCCGCTACCGATATTACTCTGGAAAAAGCCCAGCAAGGTCTGGTTGCACCGCTGCATCCGGGGGCGAAACGTTATTATGATGAGGTGGCAGCACCTTAATGTTCAGCTACAAAAGTGCAGTTTGGGCTGCACTTTTTCTGTTGATACTGATCATCCTGCTCGGCCTGTGGTTTCCGCAAAGTTATACCTTAGTCAAGATTGAAGAGAGTCACAAAGGTCCTAACACCAGCTGTGTGATTCGCCCGCAACAGTTTCAGTTGCAGTGGCAACATTCGGTAGAAAAAACCCGCTGGCAGGAACATTATCAGCGTGAAGATCAGCATTTTATTTTAACGCATACCGACCTGGTGTCCTTTGGTGCCGGTACACCGGATCATTATCCTGTGCTGCGCCAAGCCAATGGCCAGGTACGTATGCAGGTCAATCATCATTTAAAAGAATTACATTGGACCATTTCACGCCGTATGCAAGGACAGCTCCAGATCAATCAGAAACGCTGGCCCATTGCCGAAGATTTTCCTGATTACACGGTGGTGCATTTTTCGGTACAGCAACGACCGTTCTGGAAATGGTGGGGTCAAGGAGACTGCGTATGACACAACAAGAAAAAGTAACCATTGAACAGCTGGATGAAAAAGAACAGCAGGCCCTGCTGGAAAAATTTGACCGGGAATCGGTCACGCGCCAACCTCTTAGCAAATCGGTCAGCTGGTTTATTGCTGCGATTGCCATCAGCTATTCGCTGTTTCATCTGTTTATTACCTTTAACCCGCTTCCAGAACTGCTACAACGCTCGGCGCACGTGGCCATTGGTCTGGTACTGGTGTTTTTACTTTATCCGGCACGACAGTCCAGTTCCCGCCAGCATGTGGTCTGGTTCGACTGGATTCTGGCCCTCGCCTCTCTCGCTTCATTTTTATATTTATGGAAAGAATATCAGGCCATTATGACCACCCGCGGCGGGATTCCCAATGTACTGGATATTGTGTTTTCAATTATGACCGTGGTGCTGGTAGTGGAAGCAGCACGACGGGTCATGGGCTGGATGCTGCCGATTCTCGGGCTGATTTTCCTGGCTTATCCTTTTATCAGTCATTTTAACTGGATGCCAGAACGGTTGCTGACCCGGCCTTATACCGTGAGTGATATTTTCGGGCAGATGTATCTGAAAACCGAAGGCCTGTATTCATCGGCGATTGGCGCATCGGTGACTTTCATTTTCCTGTTTATTTTATTTGGCGCCTTTCTGGCTAAATCGGGGATGGGCAAATTATTTAATGATCTGGCCATGGCCCTGGCCGGGCATAAACAGGGTGGCCCGGCCAAGGTGGCGGTTATTTCCAGTGGCTTTATGGGCAGTATTAATGGTACGGCAGTGGCCAATGTGGTCGGTACCGGTTCCTTTACCATCCCGCTGATGAAAAAGATTGGTTATCACAAAAATTTTGCCGGCGCGGTGGAAGCCAGTGCTTCAGTCGGCGGACAGATTTTACCGCCAGTGATGGGCGCCAGTGCCTTTATTATGGCGGAAACCACCGGCGTCAGTTATGGCACCATCGCCCTAGCCGCGACCCTGCCGGCGCTGTTGTATTATTTAGGCGTGATGGCCCAAGTCCATTTTCGTGCCGGGAAAGACAACCTAAAAGGGGTACCCAAAGCAGATTTACCTCGGGTTAAAGAAGTGCTAAAAGAGCGCGGACATTTGTTGATTCCGATTGTGGCGCTGGTGTTTTTCCTGTTCCAGTCAATTCCGGTCAGTTATGCCGCGGTGTATACCATTGTGCTTACGGTTATTGTGGCAGCCTTTAGAAAATCTACCCGCATGGGAATTCGGGAGATTCTGGATGCCCTGGCCGATGGTGCCCGGCAGTCCTTATCGGTGATGGCGGCCTGTGCGGTGGTCGGGATTATCATTGGGGTGGTCAGCCTGACCAGTTTCGGTACCGTCATGACCTCATCTATTATGAGTATTGGTGCGGGCAGCCTGTTCCTGACCCTGTTCTTTACCATGCTGGCTTCCATGATTCTGGGGATGGGCCTGCCTTCGATTCCGGCCTATATCATTACCGCGACCATGGCTGCACCAGCCTTGGCCCATTTTGATATTCCGACCTTGGTAGCGCACATGTTTGTGTTCTATTTTGGTCTGTTTGCCAATATCACCCCGCCAGTGGCGCTGGCCGCCTTTGCCGGTGCCGGGATTGCTGGCGGCGACCCGATGCGGACCGGTTTTCAGGCACTGAAACTGTCACTGGCCGGTTTTATTGTGCCGTTCCTGTTTGTATATAACCCGGCCATGCTGATGATTGATACCACCAACGTGGCCGTTAATGCGCGTGAATTTGCCTTCCCGGCCTGGACCACCATTGTCAGCATTACCGTGACTTCGGTTATTGGGATTCTAGCCTTGGGCGCGGCGGTCGAGGGCTATTTCAAAACCGGTTTAAACTGGTTCTGGCGAATTTTCATGGGGGTGGGTGCCTTAATGATGATTATTCCGGAAACCTATACCGACATTGCCGGTACCATCATGGTGGTGATTGCAGTGGCTGTTAATGTGCTGCAAGCCAGAAAGCAAAAATCGACGCCATCCGGTTTATCATCTGCCTAAAATAAAAGCCCAATCTGAAGATTGGGCTTTTTTCTATTCACTACATTACAGAATTAAAAAATCCGGTTCTGGTCTTTGTCTGCTTTTGGCAGTTTATCCATGATTTTCTGGGCAATTTCCCGATAGCTGTCGGCTGCATCATCTTCGGCAATCACAGACGGTTTACCGGCATCGGCATTTTCACGAATCTGTACATTCAGCGGCAAACGGCCCAGTAATGGAATATCGTATTGCTCGGCCAGTTGATCGCCACCACCGGTCCCAAAAATTTGCTCTTCAAAACCACAGTTAGAACAGATGTGCGTCGACATATTTTCAATCACACCTATCACCGGAATCTGTACACGGTTAAACAGCTCAATGCCTTTGGTCGCATCCATTAAGGCTACGTTTTGCGGTGTAGTGACAATTACGGCACCCGTGACCGGAATACGCTGCGCCAGGGTTAACTGGATATCACCGGTTCCCGGCGGCATATCAATCACCAGTACATCTAAATCTGGCCACAAGGTCTGATTGAATAACTGCATCAGGGCACCCGTAGCTTTTGGTCCACGCCAAGCCACCGGGGTATTATGATCACCAGTTAAATGACCAATCGACAGCACCGCCATCCCATAAGCATCTAAAGGCACAAAATGCTCGGCTTCAATCATCGGGGTTTGGCCGGCATTGCCGAGCATGGTTGGAATACTCGGGCCATAAATATCGGCATCCAATACACCCACTTTCAGACCCAGCTGTTGCATCGCCAAGGCCAGATTAACGGTAGTGGTTGATTTTCCAACCCCACCTTTACCGGATGACACCAGAATTACGTTTTGAATACGTGGATGTTTTGGCACATCACGCTGCTGCGGTGCAGCTTTTTGAATTGGCGCTTCTTCTTGCTGGGGTTGATAGTTGGCATTGGCTTGCTTGAGCGCATCTGAACTTGCCGAAGCATCGACCACAGGTGGCAGACTGGATTTTGCTGCAACTTGTGGCTTGCTGGAACAGCTTTCACCTTCGGCATGGTTATGACCACAGCCGCCCTCTTTTTTCGCCCCGGTTTTTTGCTGCACCACATGCAGATTCAGTTCCTTGATGCCGCATTGCTCGAGTGCATCGGCTAGTTCATCATGAATCTGCTGCAAATACTGTTTTTCTTCCGGATAAGTATTGATAGTTAATTGCAGGATTTGTCCCTGTACATTGACCTGAGAAATACGCTCTTTGAGTGCGTTTTGGGAAGCAGGAAGTACATAGTTTTGCAGTACCTTCTGGATTTCTTCCTCTTTCACCTCCTGTGCAGGAGCAAAGACCGATTTTAGTGAAGAAAGCCACGACATAAAGTTACTCCAAATCTGGATATACAACCGAATGCCCTAGTTTAACGGGTATTTAAACGAAGGTTAAGCCAGCACAGCCACAGGAATTATAAATCTTAGTCAAAGACTTGGTTTTTTCTGTTTTTTCGGCACAGAAATGCAGATTTTATCCGTTCCTGAAAAGAATTCACCGATTCCCTTGTGCAAGCCTGCATCATCTAAGGTAAAATCGCGGACATTGCATAATGAATACGAATGAGAGAGTTAATCCGTGCGTAAAATTTTAGTCACCAACGCCCTTCCATACGCCAATGGTCCAATCCATATGGGCCACTTACTCGGTTATATCCAGGCAGATATCTGGGTTCGTGCCATGCGTGCAATGGGCCATGAAGTGACTTATGTCTGTGCGGATGATGCTCACGGTACCGCCATCATGCTACGTGCTGAAGCCAACGGTATTTCACCAGAACAGCAGATTGCCAATGTTCAGGCCGAACATATGCGTGATTTTGCCGGCTTTAAGGTCGATTTTGATCATTATGATTCCACCCATAGCGACACCAACAAGGCGCGCGCGCAAGAAATTTATCTCAAGAACCGTGATGCCGGCAATATTGCCGTTCGTCCTGTGACACAACTGTTCGACCCGGAAAAAGGCATGTTCCTGTCGGACCGTTTCATTAAAGGCACCTGCCCGAAATGTAAAGCCGAAGATCAGTACGGCGACTCATGTGAAGTCTGCGGAACCACGTATAACGCGACTGAACTGTTAAATCCGAAATCGACGTTAAGCGGTGCCACGCCGATTGAAAAATCATCGGATCACTACTTCTTTAAATTGCCAAACTTTGGTGAATACCTGCAAAAATGGACCCGTGATGAAGGCCGTTTGCCGGTATCAATTGCCAACAAGTTAGATGAATGGTTTGACAATGGCCTGAACGATTGGGACATCTCCCGTGATGCACCTTACTTCGGCTTTGAAATTCCAGATGCGCCAAATAAATATTTCTACGTTTGGGTCGATGCACCTATCGGCTATATGTCGAGCTTTGAAAACTACGTCAAAACCAAACGTCCAGACCTGAATTTTGATGATTACTGGAAAAAAGATTCTGACAATGAGGTCTATCACTTCATTGGTAAAGATATTGTCTATTTCCACGCGCTGTTCTGGCCAGCAATGTTGGAAGGTGCTAATTACCGCACCCCAACCGGTTTATTTGTAAACGGTTTCTTGACTGTAAACGGCCAGAAGATGTCGAAATCTCGCGGTACCTTCATTAAAGCAGAAACCTATTTACAGCATCTGAATCCGGAATACTTACGTTACTACTTTGCCTCTAAACTGTCTGATAAAGTTGAAGATTCTGACCTGAATCTGGATGATTTTGTGCAGAAAGTAAACTCTGACTTGGTGGGTAAAGTAGTGAATATTGCCAGCCGTTGTGCCAAATTCATCAACACCAAATTTGATAACAAGTTAAGTGCAACCTGTGCCGAGCCTGAACTGGTGCAAAGCTTTATTGACGCTGGTGATTCAATCGCGCAAGCATACGAAGCACGTGAATTCTCAACAGCGATTCGTGAAATCATGGCGCTTGCTGATAAAGCCAATCAATACATTGATGAGAAAAAGCCTTGGGCGCTTGCGAAAATTGAAGGCGAAGAACAGCAAGTGCATGATGTGTGTTCTGTCGGGATCAACCTGTTCCGTCAATTGGCGGTTTACTTGGCGCCTGTATTGCCAACATTGGCTGAACAAGTTCAAGCGTTCTTACAATTAGACAGCTTTGACTTTGCATCGCGTCAGCAAATTTTGCTTGCACATGAAATTGCATTGTTCCAACCGTTAATGCAACGTGTTGACCCTAAAGCGGTTGCTGCTATGGTGGATGCATCTAAAGACTCTTTAGCAGCCCCTGCAGAAGCACCAAAAGCGGAAAAGAAAAAAGAGAAGAAAGCAGCTGAGAAAAAGCCAGAACCTAAAGTCGGTGAAGCTGAAATTATTGGTATCGAAGACTTTATGAAAGTTGACCTACGTGTGGCTGAAGTTTTAGAAGCAGCTCACGTTGAAGGTTCTGACAAGCTTCTTCAATTGACGTTAAATGTAGGTGAAGCTGAACCACGTAACGTATTTAGCGGTATTCGTGAGTTCTACCAACCTGAAGACTTAAAAGGCAAATTGGTGGTGATGGTGGCAAACCTTGCACCACGTAAGATGCGTTTTGGTATTTCAAACGGTATGGTGTTAGCTGCGGGTAATGGCGATGGTGTTTGGGTAATTTCACCTGAAACTGGTGCTAAACCGGGTGATAAAGTGTCTTAATTGTTAGATTAAGATGAGAAAAAGCCTCTACGTTGTAGGGGCTTTTTTATTTTTCTGAATTTGTAAAAAAGCTTCACCAACTTCTTGTACATAATTTTCAATAATTTTAATAAATATAAGTGAATCGGTATAATTCAATTCACTTTCTTTATCTTCTAAATATGCTGTTAAAAAAATTGAAGTAATTTGAGATAAACTAATTGCAGTAAAATGTGCAGGATCAGTCAAACCAGAATTAGACTGACCTACAAGTAACATATCTTCTTTTGATTCCTTCATTGCGTATGGTAATCCCCCCTAAAAATAAAAGGATCTAAAAGTAGAATTTTCTCTTAAGATACGAGCAGGAGATTCTGCATGAAAACATCTAAATTTACTGACAGCCAGATCATGTCCATTTTAAAACAGGCGGAGTCTGGCACACCTGTAGCCACCCTTTGTCGTGAACATGGCATGAGTAATGCCACGTTTTATAAATGGCGTGCCAGATATAGCGGTATGGATACCTCATTGATGGCTCGACTGAAAGAGCTGGAAGCAGAAAATACCAGACTAAAAAAAATGTATGCTGAAGAGCGATTAAAGGCAGAGATTGTTCAGGAAGCAATGTCAAAAAAGTGGTTAAGCCATCTTGCCGACGTCAGATGGCTCAACAAGCCGTTGCCCTGCATGCGGTTAGTATCCGTTTAGCTTGCTCTGCATTTGGCATTAGTGAAACCTGCTACCGTTATCAGGCTAAACTTTGCGATGACAATGCATTAATTGCTAAACAGCTCATTGAACTCACTGAGGAAAATTCCGATTGGGGATTTGGTCTGTGCTTCTCATATTTACGACATGTTGAGAATCACTGCTGGAATCACAAGCGGGTTTACCGCATTTACTGTGAGTTGGCACTAAATCTGCGTATTAAACCGAGAAGAAGACTAAAACGGCACGCGCCTGAACCATTGAAAGAACCAATCCGAGAAAATCAGGTCTGGTCATTAGATTTTATGCATGATCAGCTGATCGATGGTCGAAAGTTCCGATTATTAAATGTGATTGATGACTACCGTCGAGAAGGCTTAGCGATTGAAGCAGGATTCTCATTACCTACAATCCGAGTTATTCGTACGTTGAATCAGTTGCTGGAGTGGCGAGAAAAGCCGTTAGTTATTCGGTGTGACAATGGCCCGGAGTTTATCAGTCATGAATTTGTACGCTGGGCAACTGAACAAGGTATTCGTATTGAATATATTCAACCAGGTAAGCCACAGCAGAATGCGTATATTGAACGTTATAATCGGACTATACGTTATAGCTGGCTAAGCAAGCATCTATTTGACACACTGGAAGAAGTACAAGATTATGCAACGAGTTGGCTGTGGCATTACAACTATGAAAGACCACACCAAGCAAACAAAGGAAGGCCACCTCTAATGGCTGCTTAACCTCTACTTTTAACTTCGGTTATTTATGGGAGGATTACCCTAGCAATTATATTTTTATAATTATCTTCGTCTTTTAGCGCAAAATTTTCAATCAAATCAGATACTGCTACATCAATTAATTTATCCAAATTTATTTCTTCATTATTTTTTATAAATCTATTTCTTAATTGATCCAAATAATCTTCAAACATTTCTAATTATCCCTTAAACATAATTTTTATGTCCTTTAATTTTAATAATGTAACTTCATCTTTGATATTTTTCCAAGAAATTTGATTACATGACTTGCGACATAATGTCGCCCGTTCGTTAGGGGCACATGGACGTGCCCTCTAACGAACAGAGGGGTTTTGTTACTTTTGCCCCGACAAAAGTAAGGCGAAAAGCTATAACCCTCATCCCAACCTTCTCCCTGAGCCATATGTGACGCAAGAGAAAGAGCTTTCAAAAAATTTTAAAATTTATATCTAAGTATGATAAAAAATATCCATCCCTTTAAAACTTATAAGAACCCCATGAAAACATTTAACCCCTTATTCCTCACACTTGCTCTAAGCACCACAGCCCTCACCACCCAAGCGGCTGAGCCAACCATCCCCCAACAAAAACAGGTCGCGGGCTATTATCAGCATCAGTTTGGGCCTTATCAGATTACCGCCCTGCTCGATGGCACCAACTATCTCAACCGCTCACAATTTAAAGGTGCGGCAGATCAGGAAGTCAGCGAGATTCTGAAAAAATACTATGCCGATCAAGCCAAAGGCATCCAGACCTCCGTCAATGCCTTTTTGGTCAATACCGGCAGTCAGCTTTATCTGGTTGATAGCGGTGCAGCCAGCTGTTTTGGCGATCACTTAGGTTCAATCTATAACAATTTAAAAGCCTCAGGCCATCAGCCTGAACAAGTGAATGGTGTCTTTCTGACACATTTACACCCTGACCATGTCTGTGGCATCTCAAATAATGGTGTAGCCAATTATCCCAATGCAACCTTGCATATTGCCAAAACTGAATATGATTTCTGGCTCAATCCCAATACCGTAAAAAAACTACCGAAAGACAAACAGGCTGGCTTTTTGGGTACGGTGGAAAAAATCAAAGCGGCTTTAGCACCTTATGAAAAAGCCAAAAAGATTAAAGTCTTCTCCGATAAATCTCTGGCCTTTGGTGGTGTCGAGTTTAAACCGTCATTCGGGCATACACCGGGACATTACAGTTTTAAATTAAAGCATGAGCAGCAGGAACTGGTATTTATTGGTGATATTGTACATTCGCATACCATTCAGTTTGATAAGCCTGAAACCGCCATTGAGTTCGATATTGACCCGAAAGCGGCGGTCGCCACTCGTCTCAAGCATTTTGCTGAATATGCCAAAGACGGTCAGACCATTGCGGCCGCGCATTTACCATTCCCGGGCATCGGCCATATTTATTCAAAAGATGGCAAAAGCTATCAATGGATTCCAGTACATTTTACCGATTAACTCAGTTCTCTTGAGCTAAGTCAGTTTTATAAACAGAACCCCGCTAATGGGGTTCTGCTGTTTTACATCCAGTATTCCTTGCTATTCTTTCGCACTTTTTCTGTTCCTACACGCAACCACATTAGCCCTCGCAGCAATTTTCGCCTTAATTTTTAAAATTTTCTAAACAGTCCAGCCTGTTTCAAAATGCACCGTAAACATACAAACTGCTGCACATCTTTGTATCAATCAATTTAAATCCTTCAAAAATAGCCCAAAATATTGAGTTTTACAGCGTTTAAAAAAGACTTGATTTGGTGCAAAAAACCGCACTGTGCTTTATATCGAGTCTTATTCATTTCACGAAATTCTTCATCAAAATTTCCGCAGTCTGCCCCTCTTTTACAATCTATTCGCCTCGATATACTGAGTTTCTTTTCCTGATCCCGTGCACTCAATTGGAACGCACAATGCCAAATATCGACTTATTATTTCTCCTTCTTGGTGCAGTGCTGGTGCTGGCCATGCATGCCGGATTTGCATTTTTAGAGCTCGGCACCGTTCGGCATAAAAATCAGGTCAATGCCCTAAGCAAGATTCTCACAGACTTTGCTATTTCTGCAGTGGCCTATTTTCTGGTGGGCTATTACATTGCCTATGGCCAGCATTTTTTCCATAGCTCGACCACTCTGGCGGCCGATCATGGCTACAACCTGATGCGCTGTTTTTTCCTGCTGACCTTTGCAGCGGCGATTCCGGCCATTATTTCTGGTGGGATTGCCGAACGTGCCAAAATGCGTTCGCAGGCCTTGGCGACCTTATTTCTGGTGGCGCTGATTTATCCATTTTTTGAAGGGATGATCTGGAATGGCAACTTTGGTCTGCAACTCTGGCTAGCACACAGCTTTGGTGCCAGTTTCCATGATTTTGCCGGTTCGGTGGTGGTACATGCCATGGGGGGCTGGATTGCACTGGCCGCGGTGATTCTGCTGGGCGCGCGTTATGGGCGCTATAAAAAAGATGGTCGTATCAGTGCGCATCCGCCCTCGTCTATTCCTTTTCTGGCTTTGGGTTCCTGGATTTTAATTGTCGGCTGGTTTGGCTTTAATGTGATGAGTGCCCAGCGTCTGGATGCCATTTCCGGACTGGTGGCGATCAATTCTTTAATGGCGATGGTCGGGGGCACAATAGCCGCTAAAATTGCAGGCAAAGATGACCCGGGCTTTTTACATAATGGTCCACTTGCCGGTCTGGTGGCCATCTGCGCCGGCTCCGATGTGGTACATCCACTCGGTGCCTTTGTGATTGGCGGCATCGCCGGGATTATGTTTGTCAAACTCTTCACCTATACCCAGAATAAACTCAAGATTGATGATGTGCTTGGTGTCTGGCCATTGCATGGCGTATGTGGTGCTTTTGGTGGGCTGGCAGTTGGCATCTTTGGGCAGCAATGGCTCGGTGGTATGGGGGGCGTATCCCTGATCTCCCAGCTGTTCGGCACAGCGCTGGCAATTCTGATTACGCTGGCCGGGGGGTTCCTGGTTTACGGCGTACTGAAACTGCTGATGGGGATCCGTTTAAGCCAAGAAGAAGAATTTAATGGCGCAGATTTATCTATCCACCGGATTTCCGCCAATTCTGAAGAAAATATGTTCTAAGATAAAAAAGCCTCCGACAAAACGGAGGCTTTTTTGAGATATGTTGATCAACGATCAACACAATTTAAGCCATCTATTTCATACCAAAAATCAGCTTTAGACCCAGCACCGTCATCACCACACCGGCCGCACGATCAAACACTTTTTTAAACTTTAAATAGACTGCGCGCGGTTTTTCCGCCGATAGTGCCACCGCCAGCAAGGAACACCAGCCGGCATCAATAAAGAAACACAGAATAGGCAGGACAAAATAAAAATACAGCGGAATCTCTTTGGGTAATAGCGCGGTAAAAATACTGGCCAGCACAATGGCAATTTTAGGATTCGACAATTGGGTAATCAGACCGGTCATAAAAGCACGGCGTAAGGACATTTGCGTGCCGGCAGCATGATCGGCCTGAATCGGGTCTTTGGCATGTTTAATAATTTTAAATGCCAGCCACAGCAGGTATAAACCGCCACAAATTTTTAAGGCCAGATAAGCCGATGGCACAGCCAGTAAAAAGGCCTGTAAGCCCAGCACCGCAAGCAAACCAAAGATGGCTGCGCCCAAACCGGTGCCCAGCGCGGTAAACAGACCATGCTGACGTGAAATCGCAATCGAGTTTTTCGCCACATAAATTGATGTTGGCCCCGGACTCATGGCCCCCAACATCAATGCCAGCGCAATTGATCCCAAAATAAAAACGGATTCCACAGTCCTATCCAATACAATGATCTGCCGGCATTTTACAAGCAAGTGCTTTGAATATCTTCCTATTTTTTACCAGTTGTTTTGATTTTCACGATATTTTTCACTACAAATATTTGCATTGACCTTATAAAATTCACTCCGTATTTTAATCAATCCGCTAAAATTTGCTTGCCATAAAAAAGCACCCAGATACCAGCATGGCCTGAGCGCTTTTCAATATGATCAATTAAATACAATATTAATAAATCTGTGATGGATCGGTCTGTTCTGGCCTCACACTCGATTCTTGTTTGGGCAGCAGATAATCCTGATCATGCACCGGCACACCACCAATAATCATGCTGCGTGTTTCTTCCGTTTTGGGCTGGTTTAAATCTCTGGTCGGGTCACAAGCCGCCAGTAAAGCACCCTGGATTAAAATAAGCAGGAAGATGATTCTTTTCATCATTATTCTCCCTTTCTGCAAGGTCTATATGTTTATTTTTTACACAGTTACTATTTTTATGCAAGCCCGATCCGGCTTTTATCGTGAGAGATTATTTAAATGTCTTTACTGACCGCGCCCCGTTTTCAGTTAGAATTGTCAAAAACGTTCCGTTCTGTCTATGTTTGATTCTATTGCCCAGCAGGTGCCTTATCAGCACATTGAATATCGCCACCAGCGCATCAGCATCAAGCGGCTGGATCTGATTCATCCGCAGATTTCGGGCAACAAGTTTTTTAAACTGAAATACAACCTGCTGGCCGCCCGGCAACAGGGGTTTGAAAAAGTACTGACCTTTGGCGGAGCCTATTCCAATCATATTGCTGCAACCGCTTTTGCCTCGCATAAGTTTGGTTTTCAGAGCTTAGGCATGATTCGCGGTGAAGAACTGGCGCAGCGTCCTCTAAACCCAACCTTGGCTACGGCGCAGCAATTTGGCATGCAGCTGGAGTTTATCTCCCGCAATGCCTATCGCCAGAAAGATCAGCCCGATTTTTTGCAGCACCTGCAACAGCAATATCCCGATTTTTATCTGATTCCGGAAGGTGGCACCAATGCGCTGGCGGTTCAAGGCTGTCGGGAAATTCTGACAGCGGAAGATGCGCAATTCGATCTAATCTGCTGTGCCGTCGGTACGGGTGGCACGTTTGCCGGGTTGATTGAGGCCAGCCAGCAACATCAGCAATTGCTGGGATTTTCGGCCTTAAAAGGTGATTTTTTAACTCATGAGGTCGCGCAGCTCACGACCAAACGCAACTGGCGTATTCTGGATGATTATTGCTGTGGCGGTTATGCCAAAACCACACCCGAATTAATCCAGTTTATTCAGACATTTGAGCAGCGTTATAATATTCCGCTGGAGCAGGTTTATACCGGCAAAATGCTGCGCGGCATCTTTGATCTGATTGATCAAGATAAAATTGGGCCAGACCAGAAAATTTTACTGATCCATACTGGCGGGCTACAGGGACGCGCGTTTTAAAGCATCAGCTTCAAGTGCAGTCTATTTATGATACCGGCTGGTTATTGTTTAGCGCCATCAGGCCTTTCACCAAACGGTAGATATGCCAGATAAAGGCCAGCAACAGCACAATAAAACCAATCAGAATGGTGGTCAGGACTGCACCGACCAGATAAGCAATCAGCGTCACCCAAAAAGTTTTGATTTGCCAGTTCACATGACTTTCCAGCCAGGTGCCACGCATTTCTGCACGTTTTAAATAATTCATGATAATGGCAATAATTGGCGTAACACCGACAAAAAAGCCGACGATATACAGAATATAGGTGATCAAGTTGTATTGTTTGAGCTGATCCAGCCCCGCGGTTTGATTCATTGATTTTTTCCTTTTTTACTCTGTACACGACAAAAATAGATAACTCATTGAAATAATGTCACAATAATTGTTTTCTAACGACGAATACTATGACACATCTCAATGAGTTATATCTTATCTTAAACAAATCTCTAAAATGGAACAA